>CAYSWE010000160.1:0-2618 GCA_964434515.1 uncultured Phycisphaerales bacterium
CCCGTGCGATTGCCGGCGCTTCCGCGTCACTCTGCCGCAGAAGCTGGAGCACGAGGACGTTGGGATAGGTCGTGCTCGAGGTCTGTTCGAAGCAACCGTGCGGCTCGCGCAGCATGCCGGCGAGGCCGTCGAGCAGTGTCGACAGCGGCGTCGGGAACGCGCGCAGTTCGGCGGTCACGGTTCCGGTGAGCGCCGACTTGGGCAGGTCGACGTCGAACTCGGTGTCACTACGAATGGTTCCGCTGCGCTGGTCGGCGACGGGGAATCCGCGCGGCAGGACCTCGAGCGTGTGCTCGAGGTGGTCCGAGAACGTACCGCTGGTCACGTTGAGTCGCAGCTTCGCGTGCTGCGTGCGCGGGCTTGACGGAACGTCGAGTCGCAGCAGCACGCGGGCGGCTCCGTCGCGCAGGCGTAGTTTGCGCCGGTGCACCTGCATTGCTCCCAGGCCTTCGACCACGAGTTCGACCTGCGCCGACTCGGCGTGGATCGTGGCATCGGCCCGGACCAGGATGGGGATCTGCAACACGTCGCCTTGCGTCACAGCAACTGGAAGCTTCGCATCGATCTCGAGTGGTAGGCGCGCATCGAAGCTTGCCTCCGCCTGGCCGATGCGTTGGTCGCCGTGAGCGTCGATGCTGACGTTCCAGGTCGTCACGCGGTCACTCACGGCGAAGGCGAACTTGGCTGCCCCGTTTGCACCAGTCTCGAGCGCGGGGTGCCAGTACACAGTCTCGGCGAAGTCGCGCCGCACCGCATCGGTCTTCGAGGTATGAATGAAGGGGGCGGGATGCAGGCGAAAGTAGCCGCGATCGGGAATCGCGCGTTCAGACTCCCCCTCGAACGCGCCATCGAGGTCCTCGTCGCCGAAGGAGACAACCCCCGCGGCTTGTGCCATCTGGACGTCAAAGTCGCGCACATAGACCCGGCCCGCGCTGGCCTGGTTCGCGCTTCTCTCGTCGACGAGCCTCACGGCCAAGGGCCGAGCCAGGACGGTGGCTCCGGCATCGGTTGCGAAGCTCACCGTCGGAGGCGTGCCGCCGAGGGCGTAGTGTCCCAGTGTCAGCACCAGGAGCGTGGCTACGAGGACGCTGCCCAACGCGCAGAGCACCCGAGTGTGCAGAGTCTGGTGCCGCGTCAGCCACCAGGGGAGCACGCCCAGAGCGAGCACCAAGACGAGCAGTGCCAGCGCGACTTGGAACGCGGTCTTGGCGCTGCGCACACTTCGCGAGAGTCTTCCGACGGAAGCGCTCGACTGCGCCAGTGCCGGTGTTTGGGCCCAGCCTTCCTGAACGAAGAGTCGCTCGGCTGCGATGCCGTGCTGCTCGCGCAGCTTGGTAATCGCCTCGGGCGTGGCCCACGCAAACCGGCGCCAGCCGCGCGTGCCGAGCAGCAGGTCGACGTTGCGCCCCGTGTTTGGTCCGGGGACGACGAAGTCTTCGACGTCCTCGAGACTCTCCACGTCGGCGCAGAGCCACGCGTCGTCCTCGATCCCCACGCGGTGTCTGCCGATTCGGTCACGCACGCTCTGGTCGCTGACCGAGATCCCGAGGATCGCGCGCACTGGATTGCCGGCTTCGTCGCGGGTAGTTACCCGAACGCTTTGCTTGCCGCCGGGCGCGACGACCGAATGCGCAGGCGTGATGGTCACCGCGATCCGCCGTGTCGAAGCCCGGTGCAGCAGCCGTTCGGCAACGGGTCGCATCTGGGCATCGAACACCGTGGCGCGCAGCACGCCGGCGGCGTGAGGGGATAGGGCGATCGCCAGATCGTGAGGCTCGGCGCCGCGGAAGCTGGCCTGGCCGACGAGCATGCCGCGCATGAATACGCCCAAGAGCCACGGTCCGTCGCTGGTTGGCGTGACGCGGAAGCGCGCGGCCGCGCCGGCGGCGACGGTGTCGCTCATCGTGCGCAGCACGACGCCGTCGGGCGCGACGCTCGGCAACGCAATGCTCGCTGCTCTGGGGGCGTCGAGTACCAGCGCGTAGCGAGTGCCTGCGTGCGGCGTCAGCACGAAGCGCCCGCGGCCTGCGTGTTCGGTGCGAAACGCTGCGACCTTATGGCCGCGCTCGTCCACGATGCGACCCTGCGCCGACACCGGGCGTCCGCGCGAATCGCGCACCTCGACGTAGATTCGGTTTTCGATGTCGGTGACGAACGTGCCGCCTTCTGGAAAGAACGTCGCCTCGATGCGGCCGGTGGGCACGACGAACGGCTCGATCTCGGTCTCGACGACGCCACCGTCGCGGACACGCGCTAGGAAGCGCGCCGCGCCGCGGCGAACCTTGGCCGGGATATCGAAACCGACCACGGCGCGCCCGGTTGTGTCGAGTTTGACCTGCCTCGAGAACACGGTCTTGCCATCAAGCACGATCGACGCCTCGATCGTGGCTCCTTCGGCCGCGCCGGAACCGGCACGCGTCACGGTGATTTCGGCCGAACCGTGCGCTCCGGGTGCATAGGTTTCGCGGTCGAGAACGATCTTCTTTGCGAGCTTCGGCGCCTCGTAGCGCAGCACGGCGAACTCGCTCCGCGCCAGAAGTGTGCGGCCCGCTGCGGCACGAATCTCGAGTGACCAGTTGCCTTCGGCGGCGTCGGGTCGCAGCTGCTTGGTTGCGGAT
>CAYSWE010000160.1:2628-9249 GCA_964434515.1 uncultured Phycisphaerales bacterium
ATGCCACGCCGTTTTCGTCGATGGAGATCGACGCGTTGCGCTGGTCCCCATTGGGAGCGCTCGTGCGGAGCAAGGCTCGGCCCGGGTGCGGTGCGAGCGTTGCTCGGTCGAGCACGACGGCGCGGATGCGCACGGTTTCGCCGGGTCGATACATGGGCTTGTCGAGCGACAGATGTACGAGTGGTGGGCCCTTTCCGGTGGTGAACTCGATCGTCGTCTGCTGCGACTTCCCACGTCGCAGAGCCTCGACACGCAGCTTGCGTCCGTGTGGACTGGCACTCCCGATTTGCGCGATCGGCAGATCGATCGGCACGACGCCGGCAGTCGTATTGTCTGCACCGGTCGCGAGTGTCTTACCGCTTGCGTCTTCCAATCTCCAAGTGATGCGCGCCGGAACCGCCGTTCCGCGCAGGTTTCGCGTGGTTACGGTGAAGTGCGCCGGGGCCCCCTCGGGGATATTGCGGGGGCCCGATACGACGAGGTCGAGGTCATGGGCGAGTTCACGCTGCAGCGCGAACGCGCGCAGTCCCCAGAGCGCAGCCGGAACGAGGATGCCAGCGATCGCCGCGGCGCAAACCGCTCGGCGCCACCAGCGCCCTACGCCGGACACGGGGGCGTGGACTTCCGGAGTCGGCGTCGTGATGGTCACGGATCCGTGCGCAGCGCCGCGTAGCGTGTCGGCGAGCCGCAGCGTGTTCTCCCAGAGGGCGCGCACGTCGGGTTCCTGTTCGATACGAGCGCGGAGTCCGCCGGGGTCCTCGTGGCAGTCGAAGGCCAGTTCGAGCAGGTCTTCGCGCAGACGTTCCATCTCGGATGCTTGCATGATTCAGCTCCTTGGTCTTCGGGTTGGCGTCGTGGGGACTCCGAGGGCCGCACGCAGCTTGCGCAGGGCGCTGCGCATACGTGTCTTGGCCGTGCCAACCGGGATCTCGAGTGCCTGTGCGATCGCGGCAAACGTGAGTTCGGCCGATGTGCGCAGCAGGAACACCTCCCGTTCGGCCTCGGGCAAGGCATGAATCGCGGCGCGCGCGGCGCCAAGCGTTTCGTCCTGCTCGAGCGCCGCCGTCGGGCTTTTCAGTGTGACGGGGTGATCGACCAAAGGGATGTCCTCCAAGGACAGCGTGCAGGCGCGGCGCAGCCCCCGGCGTCGGTGGTCGCGCGCGACGTTGAGCGCGATGACAAACAGCCAGCCGAGCAGATCGCGCGGGCACACCCCGCGCGATTGGGCCTCCCAGGCTTTGGCCAGCGCGTCGTGTACGACCTCTGCGACGTCGGCGCGCGTGCCGAGCACCGCCCGTACCGCGCCCGCGAGCCCACTCGCGTGTCGGCGAGCGAGGTCCTGCAGATCCGGCGGAGGAGGTTCTCGTCCTGGGTGAACCAAGGGCAACGTGTCTTCACTGGCAGGGACGCGCAAGCCCGGCGATGGATTGCAGAAACTGAAGCTGGCCCCGCAAAAACGTGTCAGAGTCGTTTTTTCGGGGCAGCCAGGTGCATTTCGCTATTTCTTGGCGGCTGGGTCATCCATCGTGAGTTCTGCGTCCTGCGGCGGGTTTGTTGTGGCGAACTCCAGTTCGCCGCTGGTCGCGTTCGTTCTGCCGGTGGTCTTGCTTGCGACGACTCCGCAATGGAGCGCTTTGTTCGGGATGACCGGAAGGCGGAATCGGCCGCTGGCGTCGGTGGTTGCCGTCATGATTTCGTGGTTGAGGCGCGCCGCGAGGTCGGTGCTCCAATCTCCGTTCGACCAGGACGACGAGACGTGCCGCACCGTCGCGCCTAAGACAGGTTTGCCGGCTGGGCTGAGGACTCGACCTACGGCGTGTGGGATGGGCTTCAGTACGAGCTGCAGCGGGCCGTGCGCCAGTTGTTTTGGCGTGAGACGTTCGATGAGGTAATGATCGTTGTAGTGAACGATGAAGGTCTCTCTGCTGCGGCCGTGTGTGAGCAGAGAGCAGCGGCCTCGGCGATCGGCCTGCGGAGCGTAGTTTCCGAACACATCCACGCCTCCGGAGAAGAACCTGTCCCAGTTCGACGTGGACCGAGCCAGCGACAGCTGAGCATACGCGGCCGGTTGCCCGTCGGGGAGCGTAAGCTTCAGGGCCACGGTTCGAAGCTTGCTCAGATGGATCGTCCCGAGATCGACATCTCCGTCCGAGTGGTTCGTCGGTACCGTCAGATCGATGGCCTGCGCCTGGATCCCCGGGAGGGACCGCCGCAACGACAGCACGATTCGGATGCCGTCGATGTCCCTGCCGAGCCCTGCTGCTCGGAATGCTCCTTTGTCGTCCAGCGTGAGCAGCGCGAGGCGCGCGGTCGGGCGGCCACGCAGCTGCCAGAGCGGGAGGCGGGCCAAGAGTCGAACGTCAGCTTGGGTCCAGCCTTCCGGCAGCACGATCCGGCCGCGCAGTTCGCGACCCGGAGGGAGTTCGATCGTGCGCTCGGGCGCGTGGCCATCCCGGACCTTGGTCGGGTCGATGACGGGAGCACGACGCGATCCGATCACCACGGCTTGACGTCCCTTCGCGATGACCGATATCTGCGCGTCTTGGGATGAGCTGCGGGTCGCGCGTGCCCACGAGTCGACGGGACACGGCACGATGACTGTGGCGTACCCCTTGGCGTCGGTCGTTGTGCTTGGATTGCGCAAGCATCCTTGCGTGGTCACCGAAACCGTTGCGCCTGCGATGCCCGTGCCGCTGTCGTTTGTGGCCTTCTTGCTGCTCTTGCCGAACAACCGATCCAGCAGGCTCGGCTCCGCCGCCTTCACGCCCTTGGCGACGACCCGGAGCCGGAGGCGCACTGGCGGGGGCAGCACGAGGCGCGCTACGTCGGGCGGCGGCAGCGGCTGCTTGGCGATGTCCGGTAGGCCCGTGATCGGCTTGCCGGTGACGCCGGCGCGTTCGCGCTCGAGGCGTTTTCGAACCTGCTCGCGCCTTAGTTTCGTCAGCGAGATTGACCAGTTCGCTCGCACCTTTTCACCAACTAGGAGGAACAGTCGCGCCGTCGTGCCAGGCATCGGCGGGATGGTCCAGGCGCCGGCTTCGTCACGGGCGAGACGCAGCCACGCGCCGCTCGGATGTTCGATCTCGAACGCAATCTTGCCGAAGGCCTTCCAGTTGTCTGCGCCCACGGGTTGTAGATGAACCGTGACGCTCCGGCTCGCGGCCTCGACGAGTCGGATTCGCTCCCGCGACGGACGGAAACTGTGGATCACACGGCTGAAGCGGCCCGGCTTGTTCGGGTCGCTGGAGCGAGCCCAGACCGAGAGATCGCGGCCCAGCGGCACGCGCGCCACGAAGCGACCGCGGGCATCGGTCTTGGCCGTGACGTCGATGCGGCTGCTTGTTGCCGGCGAGCCGAGCGTGCTGCGTCTGCGAAAGATGACCTCCGCCTTGGCCCAGGGTTTTCCGTCCTTGCCTTGCACCTCGCCCGCGACTCGCGCGCGGTCGTGGTGTCTTGTCCTGGCGGGTCGGGTTTCTTGTGGAAATGGGAGGAGCGTGACGCAGAGCGCTGCGAGCGTGAGGCTGGGCATCTTGAGGAACTCCGTTTCATCCTGGTTTGCGCATGTCGAACAGCACGATACTGCCTCTTGGGTCATCTCTGTAGACTCTCGCTCCCATGAGGGATACCGATGGACCGCCGACACCCGGACTCAACTCGCCGTTGCGGCCGCTCGCATGGGGCTTCCTGGGACTCGTTCCGTTGCCGCTCCTTGCGATGCTCTTTGCCGACAACGACGTAGCATTGGCCCGGCGAGTTGAGTTGGGGTTTGCGTTGCTGCTGTTTGCCTGCGGCGCGGTTCTGTTCGTGGTCGATGCCCGCGCGAGGCGTGCAGGTCGGACGCGATGATCGGTTTCACCGTGTTCGACTGGATTGTCGTCGGTTGGGTGTTGCTGGTCGTGTTTGGTGTGGCGTTTTTCTTCCGCGGACGCGCATCGGAGAGCTTCGACGAGTTCGTGCTGTCGGGCAGGTCGCTGCCGTGGTGGCTGCTCGGCACTTCGATGATCGCCACGTCGTTCGCGTCCGACACGCCCTTGGCCGTAACAGGACTGGTTGCCAAGAACGGTGTTGCCGGCAATTGGATCTGGTGGGCGCTCTTGGTTGGCTCGACCTTCACGGTTTATCTATTCGCCGGCCCGTGGCGACGATCGGGGTTGACCACCGACCTCGAGTTGGCGCAGCTGCGCTATGGAGGGTTTCCCGGCGAGGTACTTCGAGCGTTTCGCGCCCTCTATATGTCGTTTCTTTATGTCGGCCTCATTTTGGGTTGGGTCATCAGCGCGATGGTCACGGTCCTCGGCGTGGCACTGAATCTTGGTCCGGAAAGCAGCACCCAGCTGACCTGGTGTCTCTGCGGAATCGCGCTGGTCTACACGCTGAGTTCTGGCCTCTGGGGCGTCGTTGCTACCGACCTCTTGCAGTTTGTGCTGATGATTGGCGGCAGTGTCGTTTTGGCGATCTTTGCCTGGCACGACGCAGCATCCGCCGGGGGCATCTCAGTCATGCTCAGTCAGACCTATGGTTCCGAGCGTGCCGGCCAAATGCTGTCATTCTTGCCTACTTCGTCGACTGGTTGGGCCGGCATGGGCGCCATGGTCTTTGGCTACTACCTCACGGTGCAGTGGTGGGCGTCGGTTTATCCGGGCAGTGAGCCCGGCGGCGGAAGCTACGTTGCCCAGCGCATGCTGGCGGCGCGTTCCGAACGCGATGCTCGCCTGGGAACCCTGCTCTATACGGTTGTGCACTTCGCCATCCGGCCATGGCCGTGGATCGTCGTTGCGCTGTGGGCGGTGGCGAAGTATCGACCCACCGGTGACGCGGCCATCCGGGAATCCTACGCGCGGGCCATGGTGGACCTCTTGCCGCCCGGCCTCTTCGGCATGATGATCGCGGGCTTCTTTGCTGCGTTCATGAGCACGGTCGATACGCTCCTCACGCTGGCGGGGAGCTACCTCGTCAATGATCTCTATCGACCCTTTCTCGCCCGAAGACGCTCAGATCGGCACTATGTTGGGGCGTCGCGCGTGGCGATCGTGCTGGTGCTCGTTGCGGGTGTCGTCGTCGCCCAGGAACTCGGGCGGACGCAAACCGGGATCGACGATGCCTGGCGCATTCTCATTGCGTTCGGCTCCGGCAGTGGGCTGGTCCTTATCTTGCGTTGGTATTGGTGGCGCATCAGCGCGTTCTCCGAGATTGCCGCGATGATCGCGGCCTTCTACTTTGCTACGTGCCTCGACCCGAACACGCGCGAGCTCGTGCAGCGCCTTCTGCACGTTCCGGACGCCGTGCTCGTTTTGCCACCGGACCCGGTCGAGGTTACGCGCCTGCTGGGGATCGTTGGATTGACGACGGCAAGCTGGCTCATTGTGACGTTTGTCACGCCGGCTGTGCGCGCTGATCGATTGGATGCGTTCTATCGCCGCGTCCGACCTGCCGGTGCTTGGGGGCGGGTAGCCGCTCGTTGCCCCGACGTTCGGCCTTCGGACAGCCTCGGTGCGGATATCATCCTCTGGTTGCTTGCGACGGCATTCTCGTACTGTGTGCTGTTCGCCGTTGGCAAGCTCCTGTTCGGCGAAACTGCGATCGCAGTGTCGCTTGGCGCGTTCGCCGGGGCGCTGGGCCTGTTGCTTTGGGGCGGTGAGCGAGTCGACCCCGTCTAGTCGCGACGGCGACTAGACCTGTTGCAATATTCGGTCAGATGTGGACAATCCGGTGCGCCATGTATGACGATTCGGATTATCAGTTCGTGCGCACGAGCGAGCTTCGTGCTCGCGCGCGTCGATTTGCGATGAGGACCGTGGGGATTAGCGCGCTCTCTGTCGTCTTGGCCCTGGGGTTGCTCGTGTGGCGGGGCGGGACACGGTCGTCCGCCGCAAGTACGCTACCGAGCCAAGCGCTGCACGACGCTGCGGTGGATCTCGCGGTGGCGCTGCGGGGGCGTGTGCCCGCCCCCGCGCAGATCGACCAGCTACGGGCGTTCGTCAAGATCGCACTGGCCGAGTCCAGGGCGTCGGCGCGGCGTTGGTCGCCGGTGCTCCTCCCCGCGCTCGGACGAGCGGCGTTGAAGGGCGAATATCGACAACTCATAGCGCACCTGGATCCCGAGTCCGGCATCGCGTTGGCCATGCGCCGACGTGCACAACTCGCGCAGCGCAGAGTTCGTGTTCCGCAAATCCCATACGTGGGACCGGCCATCTTGATCCTGAGGTTGCAGGCTCGCCGTTAGCCGTAGGGCGGAAAAAACGACTCTGACACGTTTTTTCCGCCTAGTACTTGCCTTCGATGATGGCTACGAACTTCTTGCGGACGAAGCCGGTGGGACTGTTGGCTGAGTTGCGCAGTCGGTAAACCGTTGTCGCCGACGGCGCGTTGCCGGAGCCGATCTTCCAGCCGCTCGACCAGGTCGTGACCCAGCCGGCCGCGTTGGCCTTCTTGTCGAGCACGAGGCCGTGATCGTAGAACGTTCCGCCACCGAGGCCCGGGGGGATCTGCAGTGTGGGGAGCCTGGCGGTTCCGCGTGCGTCGGCCAGGATCGGGATCCAGAGCGCCAGCTCGAGGCCGACGTGCCAGGTGCACCCTGGCATCCCTAGCCCGGCGAGATTGATCGGCAGCGGCCAGTTGCCG
>CAYSWE010000161.1:0-9238 GCA_964434515.1 uncultured Phycisphaerales bacterium
TTGCAGGAGACGAGCTCGCGGTCGAGAACGACCTCGGTGATCGTGACAAACCCCAAGCGCGGATCCCTGAGGCTGTGCTGCACGACCTGGGCGACACGTTGCTTGATCAGCGAGCAGAGCCGGGCGAGTCGTCGCGCTTGCACCATCAGATCACCTCGATTTGACTGTCGGCCAGCTGCGCCTCCGGCCAATCGCCGAGCGCCGCGAGAAACTTCTCGAGTGCCCCGACGATGTATTTCGTGTCACTTCCGGCCATGACTACGCCGAGTGCGGCGGTGGTCGCGGTGTCCTGGTCGGCGAACTCGGTGATGGACACGTTGAACCGTCGGCGCAGTTTGTCCTTGATACTCTTGACCACGCTGCGCTTGTCCTTGAGCGAACGAGCCCACGGGATCTCGAGCTGTACCTGCAGGACTCCTACCTTGAGCATTGCACTTCGCGATGTCGCTCATCGCCCGGCGGTACGCATCACTTCGCGTCGCCGAGCGTTCGTTTGATCTCGATGATCTCGAACGTCTCGAGGATGTCGCCTTCCTTGAGGTCATCGTAGTTCTTCAGCAGGATGCCGCATTCGAAGTTCGACTTGACCTCGCGTGCATCATCCTTCTCACGCCGCAAGCTAGCGATCCGACCGGTGTAGACAACGATGCCGTCGCGCGAGAGGCGCACCTGGTGGTTACGGCCCACGACCCCGTCGGTGACATAACAGCCGGCGATGTTGCCGAACTTGCTCGATTTGAACATCCGGCGAACTTCGACGTGACCGCGGATCTCCTCTTTCTCCTCGGGTGACAGCAGGCCCTCGACGAGCTTGCGGGCGTCATCGATGAGCTCGTAGATCACGTTGTAGAACTTGATTGTCACCCCGGCTTCGTCGGCCTTGGCGCGCGCCTTCTCGTCGGGAACGGAGTTGAAGCCGACGATCACGGCTTTGGATGCGTCTGCTAGAGCGACATCCGTTTCGGTGATTCCACCCAGGGCCGAGTGCAGAATGCGCACGGCGACTTCCTCGTGAGCTAGATCCTCGAGCGAATGGCGGATCGGCTCGAGTGATCCCATCACGTCGGCCTTGATGATCAGGCGCACCTGCTCCTTCTTTTGAGCGAGCAGTTGGGACTTTAGGTCCATCGTGCGCGCCTTGCTCTTCTCGGCGAGCGCATGCGTGCGTTCTTTCGAGGCGCGTTGGGTGGCGACCGTCTTGGCCATCTTCGTGTCTTTGACTACGAAGAACTTGTCCCCGGGGTGCGGGAGCTCTGGCAGGCCGAGCACTTCGACCGGAGTTCCCGGTCCGGCGGAGTCAAGCTGTTTACCGTGGTCGTCGAGCAGCACTCGGATGCGTCCGGTGCCCGAGCCGCACAGCACAAGGTCGCCGCGCTTGAGCGTTCCGTCCATCACGAGAAGTGAGATGACGTTGCCCTGCGCCGGCGTCTGCTTGGCTTCGATGACGGTCCCCGTGGCGGCATGCTCGGGGTGTGCCTTCAGCTCGAGAATCTCCGCCTCGAGCGAGATCTTCTCGACCAACTCGTCGAGTCCATCGCCGGCGAGTGCGGAGATGTCGATGAACTGGACGTCGCCACCCCACTCTTCCGGTTGCAGCCCGAGCGTCGCGAGCTGCTGTCGCGCCCGCATCGGATTGGCGTCCGGCTTGTCGCACTTGTTGACCGCGACGATGATCGGCACCTCGGCTGCCTTGGCGTGGCTCAGCGCTTCTTCGGTCTGCGGCATCACCCCGTCGTCGGCAGCCACGATGAGCACGACGATGTCGGTGAGTTGGGCCCCGCGAGCGCGCATCTGCGTGAAGGCGGCGTGCCCGGGGGTATCCATGATGACGATCTTGTGGCCCTTACGTTCGATCCGATACGCGCCGACATGCTGGGTGATGCCGCCGGCCTCGCCCTTGGTCACGTCCGAACCGCGTAGCGCATCGAGCAGGGTCGTCTTGCCGTGGTCGACGTGCCCCATGAACGTGATGATTGGGGGCCGCTCGGTGAGATCCTCGTCGCCTTGGCTTTTCTTCTCGGCGGCGAGCTTCGAGATGAGCTCGTCTTCCATCGCGCGCTCCTCGACGACTTCGACGTTGCGGCTCAACTCGAGGGCAACGAGTTCGACCTGGTCCTTGTCGAGGTAGGAGTTGATGTTGGCGGTGACGCCGAGCTTCATGAGTACCAGCAGGAGCTGGTTGACTCGGTGGCCGAGCCCCTCGGACAGCTTCTTGACCGAGACGGGAGCCTCGACCTGGACGAGCTTGTTGGGGTCGATCCCTGGCGGCGGTGCCAATGGATCCAGGCGAGCCTTCGGGCCGCCTCGGCCGCCTCGGCTGCCGGAGATGCCGCGCCCCATGCCAGGGCCACGCCGCGCGGTGAAGCCGCCCTTCTGAGCTCCGCGGTTGCGGAACTGTTGCATCGCGGCTTGGCGTAGGTTGCGCGCAACCGACCCGGGGTTGCGGGGGCCTCCCGGAGCCGACCGCCGCGACGCGTCGCTGATCGTTTCCTTGGGCAGCTCGATGCGTCCAAGGATCTTGGCGCGCCGCTCGGGCTGGGGAAGCCGTCGGATGACGCGCTCTGGCGTGCTAGGTTTTTGTTCTTCCGGCGGTTTGGCCGGGGGCGTCGCACTCGCTGCGGGCGCGTCTCGCTCCAGCGGCGCGGTTGGCGGAGTGGCTTCGCCACCCTCGGTCTTGCTGGCGGCCGGGATTGTGCGCTCGAGTGGTCCACGGTTGGGCCCGGACTCGGCGACGGGTGACGGAACCGCCGAAGGGCCGGCCGCGGCCGGCTTCTCCGCGGTTGGACCTGTCTCGGTTGGACCAGTCTCGGTGGGGCTCGCCTCGGTTGGATCCGCCTCGGTGGGAGCGACCGGAGCCGGAGGCTCGGTCACCGGCTTGTCGCTGCCCTCGGACGTTCCAGCGTCGGACTCGCTGCGCCCTTCTTCGCCGGCGGTGATCGCTGGTCCCGCGGCTGCCGCCGTCTTCGGGACGCCCGTCTTCGGGACGCCCGTCTTCGGGACCTCCGGCGTGCGGCCTTCGGTGTTGCCGGCACCCTGTGGGATTGCGTCTGTCGAGGCAGGCTCAGCGGGACGTTCGTCGCTACGCGTCCCGGTGGGCTGCCGTTCGAGCGGCGCCTGCGTCGTCGCCGGCTCGCTTGCGCGGGGTTCTCGCTCCGTCGGCTGTTCGGCCGTCGGCTGTTCGGCTGTCGGCTGTTCGGCTGCGGCAGGCGGCGTCTCCTCTGCTGCTGGCCTGTCTGCTGCTGGCCTGTCTGCTGTAGTCTTGCGACGGATTGGCGACTTCTTCCGAATCGGGCTGGACGTCGCCTCTGGGGAGGGGCCGCTTCGCTCGTCGGCGACCGCGGTTGCGGCGTCGTCTCCTCCGTCTCCGGTTTTCTGGAGCGATCGCTTGCGGATTGGCCCCTTCTTCTTGATCGGAGACGATCCTGTTGCGTTGGCGCCGCCCGACTTGCGATAGCCGGCCGCGTTGAGACGGACCTCGAGCACCATCTGGTCGGCATCGTCGATCACCGCCATATGCGTCTTGACCTTGTCGAATCCCAAATCCTTGAGGATGTCGACAAACTCGGGACTCTTCATCCCGTAGTCTTTCGCCAGCTCGTATACCCTTCGCTTCGCCAAATCTCACCTCAGCCCCGCCGTTGCGGCAGGCACTTGCGTTCGTTCGTTGCGAGTCGCCTCGCGCTCAGCCGATCGTCTCTTCCGTTCCGTTCGGTTGAGTCTCATCGGCACCTTCCGGTGCCTGGCTCTTCAAGTCTGTTCCGTCTGTAGTCGTCGCCTGTCCGGCCTCGTCGGCCGGAAGCTCCTTGAATTCGCCAGAGTCGTCGGCCTCTGGCTTTGGCGTCGCCTGTTCGGTTGCTGGCGTTTCCGCCGGCGATTCTGATGTGGCAGCCTGCTTGGCAGCGCCTTCGCCCTCGGCAGCCTCTTCGCCCTCGGCAGCCTCTTCGCCCTCGGCAGCCTCTTCGCCCTCGGCAACCTCTTCGCCCTCGGCAACCTCTTCGCCCTCGGCAACACGGTCGGCTTCGTCGTCTGCCTTCAGAGTCGCTTCCAGCTCTTGGCGCGTCATGATGTCGATATCCCAGCCACACAGCTTAGCCGCGAGTCGGACATTCTGCCCCTTGCGTCCGATCGCCAGCGACAACTGGTCCTCCTCGACGAGTACCAACGCCTTGTGTGCGGTCTCGTCGAGCTCGATGTGGCTCACTTCGGCGGGTTGCAGCGCGTTGATCAGCATTTGCTTCGAGTCGTCATTCCAGCGGATGATGTCGATGCGCTCGCCGCCTAGCTCGTCGATGATCGATTTGATGCGGGTGCCACGCACCCCGACGCAGGCGCCGACACAGTCGACCCGGGTATCGGACGAA
The DNA here is from genome assembly GCA_964434515.1 of uncultured Phycisphaerales bacterium. Classification (GTDB taxonomy): domain Bacteria; phylum Planctomycetota; class UBA1135; order UBA1135; genus CAYSWE01. Next base: position 4,362 of record CAYSWE010000161.1, read on the forward strand.
GTGACCGCGATTTTGGTTCGGTAGCCGGGTTCCCTTTCGAGCTTCCGGATGTCGATGATCTCGTCGTCGATCTCCGGTACCTCGAGCTCGAACAGGCGCCGCACCAGGCCCGTCGAGCTGCGCGACAAGATGACCTTGACCTTGAGCCCAACCTTCTTGACCTCGAGGATCAGTGCCCGGAGCCGATCGCCGACGTGGTAGTTCTCGCCGCGAACCCGCTCCGACTTGGGCAGAATCCCCTCGATTTTGCCAAGGTTGACGATGACGGAGTCTCCCTCGAACCGCTGGGCGGTGCCCGTCACGATGTCGCCGACCTGCTTCTCCCATTCGTTGAAGAGCACGTCGCGCTCGGCCTCCCTGATCCTCGTGAACCAGGTCTGCTTGACGGTCTGCGCGAAGATCCGACCGAGTTCTTCGAAGTTGATCTCGTAGTCGGACTGGAACTCGCCCGTTTGGCGGTCGAAGCTCAGCGTGAAGTCTTCATCGATCTCCTCGTAGCGTCGCTTGATCGCTGTGGTCAGCGCTTCCTCGAGCGCAACGAAGAGCACCTCGGTCTCGATGCCCTTGTCGCGGTGGATGCTGTCGATGTATCGGACGAGATCGGCGTTCATGAGTGGAGACCAGTTGCCCCGAATTGCAGAAGGGACAGACCCCGCACCGTTCCCGACCTAACGGAGACAGAAGCTCTCCGAAGGGGCGGGATTCGATGGAAGCTGTCCGAAGCCTCAACCGCGGAGGAAGAACACAAGGGCTGCCGACCGCTGCGCTCTTCAACATGCAGTCGATTCCCTCCGCGAACTCGGGCCCCGCCCGAGCAGCCGAGTGGGCGAGGATCCGTGCTGTCTCCGTGCCCGTGGAATCGACAGTTCGGCAAATAGGTTAGAACGCGAATCGCCGGAGTCAAGCCCGGGCCACTGGAGTGTTTGCGGTTGGCTCGCGCGAGGAACCCGAGGAAGAGGACCCGACCGCTCCGATCGGCTATGATCGCGCCGGTGGAGGTGGCGCGAATCGAAATCCGTGGTTGGGCTTTGGCGGCGCGAGTTCTGCTCCCCGCGCTAGCGCGTGAGCCGTTCGTGGACATGAGCTTTCTCGCCGCGGACGTCGCCATGCCGGTCGATCGCCAGATTTGGGTCGCTTGGTGCGATCAGCGTCCCGTGGGGCTCATTGTCCTCGATTCGGACGACCTCGGCGTCGAGGTCACGATCGCGGTCCCCGCGGCCGAACGGCGGTTGGGAGTCGCCTCGGCCCTGTTAGGCTTCGTGCGCGCGCGGTCGGTTCGCCCGATCCATGCGCTGGTCGATTGTCGCAACGAGGCGGCGTGTGCATTCTTCCGAGCGCATTCCTTTTCCTGCGAGGACACCGAACTCGAGGGGTTGGTCCGTTTCCGTGCTTGAACTTGTGCTGACTGTTCTGCTCCTGTCTGGGGCGAGTCGCGGTGTGCCGCACCAAGGCGTGGCCGCCGCGCTTCTCACTGCCCCAGCCGGAGAGCGCGACGTGCTGGCGGCGAGGCTGCGGTCGCGCGGCCCCGCGGGGGGCGTTGCCCTGCTGGAAGCGTGCCATGCGGCGCTCAAAGCCGGGCGCTCGCTGCCGGCCCACGCGCTCGAGCTGCTCTTCGAAATCGTTCCAGCCAGTGCCAGTCAGCGGGTTGGCGAACTGCGCGCGCAGCTCGACCTGCCCGGACGGAGTGCCCTTCTACGCTGGGTCTCGCGGCGCGACCTTCCCGGCTTCCGCGACGTCGAAGTCGCCCGAGCGCGGGTCTTGGTGGCATTCCTGGACGACGAGGAGGCCCTCGCCACGGATGCCGCCGAGCGCTGTGCGGATTGGGATCTCGAGCTTGTCGCACAAGCCCTGTTGCGCCGGCTGCGCTCCGGCATCGCCGGGGATGCAAGCCGGCGGCTCTTGCTCACCGTTGCGCGGTCGTTCGTCAAGCTACGCTCCGCGTCCAGCACCGTCGGCGAAGCCCTCGAGCTTGCTCAGAGAGAGCGTCCATGGCTGGTTGTTCCGCTCCTGCGCGGCCTCGGACTCCGGCCCGACCTCGTCCAGGCCGGCGCGCTCGATCCCTGGGTCGGAGTGAACCATCCGTCCCTCCGGCAGGCCGTCGACGCGGTCGTCGACCAGGTCGATCTGGATCTGGCGTCGCGGGTCGATCATCTGGCCCGGCTCGCCCTCTTTCGGCGCTTTCGCGAGTTGGACGGGCGACCCGAATGGGCGTTCCGGGAGGCCCACGTCGCGTTGATGGACCTGGCCAGTCCTGAGCGCGCGGAGCCGGCGCTCGCCGCGCTCGAAGCGTATCGTCTGCCGCGAGCCGAGCGGATCGAGGCTCTGCTGTTCCGAGCGACGGCGGAGTTCCTCGCGGAACGCGATCCTGGCGATGCCTTGCGGCGCGCCGATGCGCTCTCGCGGGCCGATTGGCCCGAGACGGCGCCGCTGATGCGCGGCGAGCGCTTCGGGACGGCTGTCTGGAACGACCTCGAGTTGGCCCTGCGCTGGCGTGTGCAAGTGCCACCGCCGATCGGCAAGGACGATCTGCGGTTGCGCCGTGTGCGTTACAGTCGCCAGGGCGGGACCGAGGGGTTGGCATGGCGCGAGGCTGGGCGACGGCGCGTCACGGTCGCGCTCGTCAGCTATGTCCTGCACACACTGCGGAAGCAGCAGGCCGCCGCCGAACGCATGCTGGTGGAGATCGCCGACACGATCGGGCGGCTCGAGTCGGACTGGGACTTCGACCGTCTCGGCGAGCCGGGTGACCTGGAGGCTGCGCTGGCCGCCCGGATGGGACCACTGTCGCTGTTCCAACGGGCGCTCGAAGGCAATGAGTGGACCGTCGCGCATCAGTCGCTGGCCCAGCGCAAAGCGCACATCGAGCAGGCAGAGCGGGGGTTTCGCGCCTTGATTCAAGGGCTCGCGCGCATTTTCCCCAACCGGGTGCTCGGCTTGCCGGGGACGCGCCGGCCGCCGCGTGAACCGGGGCAGAGTGAGCGTGGCTATCTCGATCTCACCGGTAGCTACGCTCAGTTTTTGCAGCGCATGGGCGAGGCGGACAAGGCTGCGGCGATCCTGGATCATCTCATTGAGCTCTTGGATGGGGCGGCCCAGTGGCGCAACGCGCGTGCTCGTGCCAACTATCTGTTCGACCGCGCGTCGATCGCCATGGACCGCCGCAATGGCAAGGTCGCGCTCGATCGAATGCGGCTCTACATGCGCTACTTTGATCTGGCGTTGCGCGACGTCCGTCAGAACCCGAATCGCTACGTCAATCCCGCTGCCGTGCGCCGGTTCTACGCGTCCCGGCTCGCCTCCGGGCATATCAGCCTGGCCGTGTTGTACAACGTTGTTCTCGGCCAACGCGACAAGGCCCGCGAGCATTGTCGGCAGGCGTATGCGCTCGACGATACTCCGTTCAATCGAGTGCTCTATGCGTGTTATCTTGCCCGCGACAAGAAGAGTGGGCAGGCGAAGGCCCTGATTGCCACGGTCGATCCGACGCCACCGCTCTATTACAACCTGGCGTGTACGTATGCGCTGTCCGGTGATAAGGAGCAGGCGCTGCACTATCTTGCGCTGGACCTGAGGCTGAATCATCCAGCCTGGAAGGCTCGCAATCAACAGCGAGACTGGGCCGCCAAGGATCGCGATCTGGCCGCGCTGCGGGGAGATCCGCGCTTCCAGGAGCTCGTCAGGCAGCGCCCGGAAGGCGCCGAGAAGTAGCCCTACACAATGACGCTTTCCGAGAGATTCGTCGTCGGGCGTGTTCGGCTGACAGAGAAGGGGCGTCGCTGGTATGCAACGGGACACCCGTGGGTGTATCGCGATGACCTCGACCTGGTCGAGCCGGGGCGTGGCGCCGTAGTGCGGGTCGTGGACCCCGGGGGCAAGGTGCTCGGGCTCGCCGCGTTTTCTGCCGAATCGAAGATCGCGCTGCGCATGTTGGAGCGCGGCACGGCCGCGGCCATGCCGGATCGCATGGCCTGGTTTCGTCGGCGCCTCGGTCGCGCTGGCGAGCGCCGCGCCGGACTCGAGTTACAGACCGACGCCTACCGCGTCGTGTCGTCGGAGGCGGACGGGTTGCCCGGGCTCATCGTCGATCGCTACCGCGATGTCTTGGTGTTGCAGAGCATGACGCCGTTCATCGAACTGCATCTCGATCATGTCGTTCCGCTCTTGGTCGAGATGTTTGACCCCGCCATGGTTCTGGCGCGCAACGACGCGCGGTTTCGGACCTTGGAAGGGTTGCCGCTCGGCGTGGATCTGTTGCACGGGCGACGGGTCGAGCGCGTTGAGATCGAGGAGCTTGGTGTGCGCCACCTCGTGGATCCGTTTCGCGGGCAGAAGACCGGCTATTTCTTGGACCAGCGCCCGGCGCGCGCGCTGGTTGGCAAGCTGGCGCGCGGGCGCGTGTTGGATCTCTGCTGTTACTCGGGCAGTTTCGCTCTCCAGGCGGCGAGGGCCGGGGCGACGGTCGTCGCCGTCGACAGCTCGGAGGCGGCGCTTGCGTCCCTGGGGCTTGCGGTGGAGCGCAACGGCGTCCGTGGCATCGAGCCGCGCCGCGGCAAGGTGGCCGCCGTGCTGGCGCAGATGGTCCAGTCGGGTGAGCGTTTCGATGGTGTGGTCCTCGATCCGCCGGCGTTTGCCAAGAGTCGCGCCGACGTCGAGCGCGCCCTCCGCGGCTATCGGCAGCTCAATGCCAAGGCCATGCGGCTTCTGGCGCCGGGCGGGTGGCTGGTGACCTGCTCGTGCAGCTACAACGTTCGACCGGCGATGTTTCGGGACATGCTCCGCGACGCCGCCGCCCGCGCCGGCCGTGGCATGCTGGACCGGGGACGTGTCGAGCCAGGAATCGACCACCCGGTGCTGCTCGAGCTTCCGGAGTCGGACTA
>CAYSWE010000162.1:0-9216 GCA_964434515.1 uncultured Phycisphaerales bacterium
TTGGGTCTTTGGTGTGGCGCGGTTGATCTCATCGGCCAGAACGAGATTTCCGAAGACCGGCCCCTTGCGAAACCGAAAGCCCGTACCGCGCTCGCTGTCGTCGAAGATCTCCGTGCCCGTGACATCCGATGGCATCAGATCGGGCGTGCATTGGATGCGCGAGAAGTCGAGCCCCAGGCCTTCGGCGAGAGCCTTGGCAACCGAAGTCTTGCCAAGCCCCGGCATGCCTTCGAGGAGAACATGGCATCCGGCGATCGCGGCGTGTACCAAGGGGACGAGCAGCGTCTCCCGAGCTCCCAGGAAGGTCTTGCCGAGTTCGTCGATGAGTTGCGCGGCCTTTTCCGAGAACGCGGTCGCCCGGGCCTCCAGGTTGACCGCGTCCGCCGACAGTGGCTCCGATTCTCGAACCATGACGAGCAGCGTAGCGGGCGCGCGCCCTGAGGGCGAAGGGCGATGGCCTAAGGGCGATGGACTGGGGACTCAGGTTGGAGCGGGCTCTATGGTGATGCGGATGCGTACAGGCTTTCCCTTTCTCGTCGCTCTGATGCCGTGGTTCGTCTGCGTAGGATGTTCGTCGGTCGCGGACCGCCCTGCGACGCGGGTTGCTGCGATTCCGAAGGCGGGTGCGATCCAGGTGTCGGAGCATGGTCGCGCTGTCCTCGAGAAGGCGAGTGCAGCTCTACTCGCCGGTGACAACGATCGAGCGATCGAGCTCGCCGCGCCACTCGCTGCCGCTGAGCCCCGGGACGCGGCCGCCCAGCTGATCTTGGGACGGGCGCTCGAGGCCCAGGTGAAGCGCGAGTACGCCGCAGGGCGCGTGCCCGATATCGATCTGGCCGAACGCTGCGAGTTCCATCTCGGTGCCGCAGTCCGGTTGCTCGACAAGGACGTCGACGCACGCCTGGCGCTTGGTGAGTACTACGAACTCGAAGGGCATCTCGAGGCCGCGCTCGCGAGCTACGAGTCGATCCTGCGGTTCGCGGCGCTCGACAAGCGCGCTCTCGTGGCCGCGGCGCGCGTTGCCACCGAACTCGGCGAAGAGCGCAACGCGGCGCGACACTTCGAGGCGCTGCGCGCCAAGCCCCCGGTCCCGACCGAGGTGTTGCTCGAAGAGGCGCGTTGCTACATGACGCTCGCGGCCTCCAACGACAGCGGGGATCGAACCCGTTGGCTGAGGCTTGCCCGGCGTGCGTTTCGTGATCTCGGTGAGAGGCAACCCAAGGACGCTCGGGCGCCCGCGGGTGAGGGTTACTGCGAGTTCTTGTTGGCCAGCGAGAGCAGCACGATTGACGACACAGCCAAGTCGAGGATCCGCGAACTCTACCTCGAGGCCGCTCGCCTAGCGCCCGAGGATCCGTTGCCGCGGTACAATCTTGCGCTCTTCTTGGAGTCGTCCCTGGTCGGAGATCCTGGAGCAGCTCGGGACGAATACCGAGCAACGTTGGCTCGGGATGCGAGTCACGTTCCGTCGTTGCTCAATCTGGCGCGGCTGCTGTGGATCGCCGGCGAAAAGGACGCAGCACGAGTCTATTGGCGGCGCGTGCTGCCCCTGCTCGGCGACGAAGACGAGAAGCGGCGTGTTCGGGCCATGCTCTCGCGCGAGCCCTAAAGCCCCATGATGTGCCCTAAAGCCCCATGATGTGGTAGCCCGAGTCCACGTAGAGCACTTGGCCGGTCGTTCCGCTCGCGTCGCTCGACAGTAAGAACCGCGCCGCCCGGCCAACCTCGCTGATCGTCGTGTTGCGACGCAGCGGCGCGCGGCTGGCGACAAAGTCGAGCATGTTGGTGAGGTTGCTCACTCCCGATGCCGACAGCGTGCGAATCGGTCCCGCGGACACGGCGTTGACGCGGATACCGCGTGGACCCAGGTCGCTAGCCAGGTAGCGCATGGACGACTCGAGCGCGGCCTTCGCCACACCCATGACGTTGTAGTTGGGGACCACCTTGCCGGAGCCGAGGTAGGTCAGCGCAACGACGGAGCCGTCACGCCCCTCCATGAGCGGTGCGGCGTGGCGACACAGGCGAACCAGGGAATAGGCGGAGACTTCCTGCGCCAACGCATAGCCGTCCCACGAGGTATCGATGAAGTTGCCACCGAGCTCTTCCCGCTTGGCGAATGCGACGGAGTGAACCAGATAGTCGAGGCCGCCGAACTTCTCGCGCACGGCGGCGAAGAAGTCCGCGACGGCGCCCTCGTCGGTCACGTCACATTCATGGTTCCACGGGTTTCCGAGCCGATCGGCGATCTTCGCGAGGCTCTTGCCCATTCGCTCGTTTTGGTAGTTGAGCGCGAGCTCGACCCCAGCGTCGCGCAACGCCTCGGCGATGCCGAAGGCGATCGAACGGTGGTTCGCGATGCCGAAGATTGCGGCGACCTTGCCTTTCATCGATTCCTCTCTCATTCAGTCGTCGTGCTCGAAGAGCAGCGTGTCGACGCGTGGTGCGGCCGGAAGCTTGAGCCCGGGGGTTGCGAGAAACAAGGGCCCGAGGTCCGGGTTGGACGGGAGAAGCCCGTGCGAACCGCGAACTTGTACCGGGCTTGTCGAGATGACGTCCATCAGGTAGCGAAACCCGAGCCTCTTCTTCAGCAGGTTCCAGGCGATCTTGGCCTTCGGGAGCCGCAATGCTGGGTCGAGGAAGAGTTCGGCCGGGTCGTAACCCGGCTTACGGTGGATGTCGACCGTGGTTGCGAAGTCTGGGCGATGTTTTTCGTCGAGCCAATAGTAGTAGGCGAACCAGCAGGTCGGTTCGGCGAGCGCCACGAGCTGTCCGGAGCGATCGTGGTCGAGACCGAGTTCGCGCTGCTCGCCGCGGTCGAGAACGCGGGCGACGCCATCGATGCCTTCGAGCGTTCTGCGTACCCCCGCGAGATCGCGGTCATGCTCGACATACACGTGCGCGATCTGATGGTCACAGACCGCGAAGGCTCGGCTCGCCCCACAGTCCAGGAGTTCGCCGTGGGCGGTGGCTTGGGTGGTCAGATAGCCGGCCTGGCGCAGCTCGCGGTTTGGCTCGACGGCACGCTGGACGGCTTCGATTCCGTATTCCGATAGGATCAGGACTTCCATGCCAAGTTCGAGCGCCTTGTCGAGCAGGCGGCCGATCTCCCCGTCGACGGCCCGCACCGCGGCGCGACTGCGGGGGTCATCGGGGCCGTAACGCTGGTGGTCGTAGTCGAGGTGCGGCACGTAGACGAGAGCAAGGTCCGGGCGCTCGTGTTCGAGCGTGCGGATGGAGGCATCCACGATCCAGCGGGACGAGGCGATGCCGGCGCCGGGGCCCCAGAACTGGAATAGCGGGAATGGGCCGAGTTCGGTCTCGATCTCGTCTGCGAGTGGTGCCGGTCGCGAGTACAGGCCGGGAAGCTTGAGTCCGTTGGCGAAGTACTGAGGACGTGGGGTCAGGCTGATCGCGGCGTCGGAATACATGTTGAACCACCAGAACAGCTTGGCGCAGCGGAAGCCGCGCTTGGCGTCACGGCCCCAGTCGTAGACTTCCTTGGCCTGGACGAGCCGGTTCGATTGCCGCCAGAACCAGACCTGGGCCAGATCCCGGAAGTACCAGCCGTTGCCGACGATGCCATGCTCGCGTGGCAGCACGCCCGTGAGGATCGTTGCCTGGACGGAGCACGTGACGGCCGGCACGATCGTCGTTAGCGGCCCGTGCCGGCCGCGATCGGCCAGGGCGCTCATGCGTGGCGCATCGGCGAGGTCCTTGGGGCGAAGTCCCACGACGTCGATGACGAGCAGCGGGCGCTCAAACGAGAACCTCGGACGTGGTGCGGCCATGCCGTGATCGTAGCGGCCAATGGAACCGAGTCGACGGCGGTGCTTTACTGTGCGGCGCCGATGCAAGACCCCGCGCAGGATCCGAAGAGCTTTCCTCCGCCTTGGAACTACCTCATTCCGTTGGCGCGGCGGACGCTGATTTGGGGCAGCTTCTTTCTCATCATCTATCTGCTGCGGCACTTCCTGCCGCTCGTGTTCTTGACGTTTGTCTTCGCCTACATGGCGGATCACGGCGTCGTCGGGTTGGCACACCGGATTCGGTCACGCAAGGCGCGCACGGGTCTGGTATTCGTGACCATGATCGGAGTCATCGGTCTCGTGGTCGCCTACATCGGGCCCGAGCTCAAGAATCAGGCCGTCGTGTTTGCGGGCAACCTCGAGAAGCACGAGAGCGCCGTGGACCGATTTCTCGACCGTCAGCGTGCGCGCAGCCCATTCATGAAGGGCGTCCTCGGCGAGATTCGCGCCAAGAACATCGTCGGCGAACTCATGGGGCGCCAAAAGGCCGAGAGCGATAGCGAGCAGTTCCACCAAACCATGCAGCTTGTGGTCGGTGTGTTTCGGGATGCGGCGAGCGTGACGACGACGTTCCTACTTTCGCTACTCTTTGCGTTCCTTATCGTCGTCGACCTGCCCAGGATCGGTCGTGGGATGCAGTCCCTCAAGGACACGCGGCTGCATCATTTTTATGACGAGGTGAGCCGCACGGTGTTTCGATTCGCACAGGTGCTCGGCCACTTTCTCGAGGCTCAGCTCGTGATCGCGACCATCAATACGGCCTTGACCGCGATTGGCATGGCGATCCTTGGTGTGCCGCAAGTTTGGTTTCTCGCGGGCGTAGTCTTCATCTGCTCGTTTGTTCCCGTCGCGGGCGTGTTCATTTCGTCGTTCCCGATCTGCTTGGTGGCCCTAGATCACGCAGGCATCAGCCTCGTGCTCTGGATCGCCGTCATGGTCAGCATCGTGCACGCCATCGAGGCCTACGTGCTGAATCCAATGATCTTTGGTGCGCACCTCCACATGAATCCCGTGCTCGTGCTGGCCGTGTTGCTGATTGGCCACCAGCGGTTCGGCATCTGGGGGTTGCTGCTCGGTGTGCCGACCGTGACGTATATCTTCGGCTATGCGATCCGTTACGACACCGGGGTTCAACCCGAGCCCTGAGCGGGCGACCGCCGAGGCTATGGACCCAGCGTGACCAGGTAGTAGTTGTTCGGATCAAGGTGTCGTTCGGCGACCTCGCGAACCTCCTTCGTCGTGACCGCGTTGATCAGATCGGGGAAGCGCGCCACGTAGTCGTCACCCAAGGAGAAGCGCTCGGCGCGGAGGAGAAAACCGGCGAGGTTGGAGTTGCGTTCGAGTCCCCACACGAAGGAACCGGTCAGGTAAGCCTGCACATCGGCGAGTTCTTCCGGCGTTGGCGGTTCGGAACGAATGCGCTTGATCTCGGCCAAGAAGCCGGCGATGGCGACTTTTTGGTGGGTCGGTGTCGTGCCTATGTAGGCCGTGAACAGGCCGCGCTCACGCCCTGCCGATCCCGTGATGCCTGCGCCGACCGCGTAGCAGAGCCCCTGTTCGTCGCGGAGCTTTCTCGCGATCCGGCTGGTGAAACCGGGACCGGAACCGAGCACATGGTCCATGACCAAGAGCTTGTAGTAGTCGGCGTCGGTCCGGCGGATGCCGAGGTGACCGAGGAAGATCTGCACCTGGGAGCGATCGTAGTGGATGTGCTGTTTTTGGACCCCCTTCGCCTCGCGGGCTCCGAGAACCTCCGGCAACCGCGGGTGCTTGCCCTTCCAGCCCTTGAACTTGCGCTCGAGGTCATCCAGCATCTTCGAGGAGTCGACGTCGCCGACCGCGACGAGCATGCCATTGTCGGGCGTGAACCAGCTCTTGTGGAAGCGGCGCAGCTTGGCGGGCGTCAGGTTGTCGAGCGTCTCGATGGTTCCTTTTGGGTCGCGCGCATACGGATGTTGGCCATAGACGGCCTGCTTGAACGCTCGGCCGGCGACGGTTCTGGGTTCGTCCTGGTCGGCGTGAATCTCGGCTACGAGCAGGTCCCTGGCGCGCCGCACGGCCTTGGCCGGAAACGTCGGTCTGGTCACGACCTCGTGCAGGATGCGCACGGCCTTGGCTGCGTCCTCGGCCGCCACACGCACGCTGGCGCCGCTGCCGGCTGCGTGGAGCTGACCGCCGAGTCCTTCGACGAGTTCGGCGAGCTCGTCGCCGCTGTAGCGCTCGGTGCCTTCGTCGAGCACGTTGCCGACGAGCGTCGCGATTCCGGCCCTGTCGGTTGCTTCGTTGAGCTGACTGATTTCGAAGGACGCCGCGATCGCCAGCGTCGGTGCGCTGCGCGTGCGAGCCGCAAGCAGCGTCAGTCCGTTGGCGAGTTTGCGCCGATGGATCTTCAATCGAATCGGTGCGACCTTGGTCGCTTCTTGCCGTGCGCGCATCAAGCGTCCTTTGCCTCGATCATCCGCAGTGACCATCCCACGGTTCGGTTGTCTTTGGTCAGGTATTGCCGCATGACCCGTTTGATGTCGGCAGCGGTGATCGCTTCCAGGTGCTTCGGATACTTCTCGAACGAACGGTACCCCTCGGTACTCGAGACTTCGTGTCGACCGATCCGCATCGCCTGGCTACCGACCGTCTCGAGATCGAAGTAGAACGATGTCAGGATCTGCTTCTTGACGCGCCGCAACTCGGCCGCGGTCGGCCCCTTCTTCGCGAGGGTCTCCATCTCTTCGAAGATCGCCGCCTCGAGCGCCTCCGGGCGCGTCTTGGGCTTGCCCTCTGCCAGCACCCAAAACAATCCGGGGTCGAGGCGCGCGTCGTTGTACGAGTCGGCCGACGTCGCCAGCTCGCGTCCTTGAATGATCGTCCGGTAGAACCGTCCGGTCTTGCCAGCGCTCAGCAGGTAGCTGACGACGTCGAGGATCGGGTCTTCGACTTCTCCCACGCGGCAGGTGTGCCACGCGATCGCCAGCCGGGGCATGTTTCCGGGGAAACGCACCACGATGCGCCGTTCGCCACGTTGCTGAGGCTCGGCCAGACGCTCGGGGCGAGGCGTGTTCGACGCGGGAATCGATCCGAGCTTGTCCTCGATCTCGGCCAGAGCGTCCTTGGCTCGAAGGTCCCCGACGACGACCAGGACCGCCCGATCCGGTGTGTAGTGTCGCTGGTAGTAGGCGAGCATGTCGTCGCGATTTAGGCGCTCGAGGTCCTCGCGCCAACCAATCACCGGATGATGGTACGGATGGACTTGATAGGCGGTCGCCTCGACGGCCTGCATGAGCGGGCGGACCGGCTCGTCCTCACCCATCATCAGCTCGTTGAGCACGACCTGCTTTTCGGCGTCAAACTCCGCGTCATCGAGCAGGCATCCACGCATCCGGCTGGCCTCGATCTCCAGGGCCTCGCCCCACCGATCGCTCTTCAGGTTGAAGTAGTAGGCGGTGCAGTCCTGATCCGTGAATGCGTTGTTGTTGCCGCCGAGCCTGGCTGTCGTCAGATCGATGGTTCCCTTGGGGTAGCGGTCCGTCCCCTTGAACATCATGTGCTCGAGGAAGTGCGACAGCCCGGTCTCTCCGGTGCGCTCGTCGCGAGCCCCGACGGCGTACCAAATCATGTGGCTCACGACCGGAAGCTCGTGGCTCTCGACCAGAAAGACGCGCAGCCCGTTGTCGAGCGTCTTGCGGGTCACCTTGCGCATGAGCTTGGCTGAGCCCGTGGTCTTGCGCGGCGACTTCTTGCCAGGACTCTTGCCAGCCGGGCGCCCAGGCATCGTGTTCTCGGGGTTCATCATGTTTCTCGACGAGGTTCCGCGGCGTAGCGTACGGCGTTCTGGGCCGGATTGCCACGGCGCGCCGACATGCAACGAAGTGGACGCTACGAACACGACGTTCCGCTCCCCGAGTGAGAATGAGGTTGGCGCGGACGGAGAAGAACACGCGACGCGAGCCGCTCTGTGCGCCGAACGCGTTCGGCATCCGGTGTGGCGCACAGCGTCGTTAGCTGTGTGCCGTTGTTTGGCGGACGTCATTGTGCCGAGAGGAACAGCGTTTCGTTCGCGTAGTCGAGTTCGACGCGGAAACGCTTGAGGACGTTGCCGGCCAGCGAACCGGCTCTACGGTACCAGGCTGCGCGAGAGTGAATGTCGCGCTCGGGTAATCAAAGACGACGTGGTAGCGTGCGAGCACGTGCCCGGGGAGCAAGCCGTCCGCGTGTCCGGGCGCGCCGGATGGAAGCATGTTGTCGGTCCCGACCAGGACGAGGACACGGTCGGCATCGAGAGCAAGCGGGAATCCTCCGACGAATGCGGTCGGGCGAACCTTGGCTCGAGCGAACTTCCTGCCCTCCTCGAGCATCGCCTTTCCCCACTTGAGGCCCAAGTCGCGTGCGAGACTCTCGACGATAAGGAAGCCGCCGCCTCCGGTGTCGACGAGGAACCGCGCAGAACGCATCGAACCGTCAGGCCGCCGGAACGACACATCCACGAATGGCCGGTTGCCCTCGACGAAGAGTGGCACCGTAACGTGGTTCGTTCCACCAACCCTCGCCTGCGGGGCCACGCATGCGACCACGGCGAACGAAGACGCCATAAGCGCGAGATAGTGCCGCATGTTGTCTCCTTCGGTGGGACTGCAGACAAAGCAACTCTCCGCGGGGCTCACCGCGCCGTCCGCTGCACCGCCAAGCTATGCGGTTCACCTTCGTGGCCCGGTCAAGACTCGCATTGTCGCTTCGAGTGGCCCATGCCGAAATCGATTTCTCCAGAGATGCGCAAGAGGCATGAGTGACGCCGGCAGTCCCCGCGTCCGGTGGCCGGTCCGCGGCGTCAGCGTGTTGGGCTTCCTACACGTCACCGCCGGTTCCGCGCATGCGCCCCACAGTGGCCACCGCTGCTGCTGCCGCGATACCACCAGCCACGCCGCCGACAACTGCCGTGTCCAACTCTCCCGCCACAAGACGTATTATGATCGCGCTGGCAACGGCATAGACCACTCCTGCAATGAGCCCCATACGGAGACTTTTCCCCGAGGGTTTCGCTGCTCTGTCTCACGCATCCTTCGCTCCTTCCTGGCTTGGATACTGGGTCGTCAGCTGCAGCAGTTTGCCGGTGTGGCGACTTCGCACCTGTGAGAAGATCATAGGACTGCCTCGTGTTTTCGTTCTGGTTGGCTGCGGATCTCGGTCCGGCGGGCCGTCCGCCTGCATTGAGAACTCGTGTCGTGTCTCACGCTCTCTGAGTGGCCCATCTCACGCTACATGGCACAAATCTCACGGCTCCTCAGACCTGATGACAGAAGAGTCGCTAGATCACACTCTCACAGTCGGCGAGAGGATCGGGCTTGCGTAGGAGCGAGCGGGAGTCGATGGGCCCGCGAAGTTATGGGGATGCGGTGGACGCCGCCTCCCCACGGCCACC
>CAYSWE010000163.1:0-9149 GCA_964434515.1 uncultured Phycisphaerales bacterium
GAGATACGTCCCGGCCAGCCCAACGCGGCGCTTCGGCGACAGCAGGCGCGTAACTTCCCGCTCATAGATGCCGGCCGCCTCCTCAAACGAGCGATCCAGACGCAAGCAACGTGCGCGGCCAAAGCGAGCCAAGTAGCGATAGACCGACTGAGGATAATCGCGCTCCAGCCGTGCGAAATCCTGGCGAGCGGTCGCACGGTCGCCCGAGAGCAGCCGCGCCTGCGCCAGCAAGAAAAGAGCGCGGTCGGCGGTCTTCCGCGTTTCGGCGTCTCCTTCGCGCTCGGCCACGTCCTGCTGCAAGAGAGCAACCGCCCCCTTGTAGTCGCGCGTAATCAGCCGCAGCGTCGCTTCGCGCCGCCGATCCGCCGTAGCCGTGGTCAAAAAAACAGGAAGAAGGGACGCAAGGATCCAACGGCGACGCATCAAGGACGGCTCCGAAAAAGACTCGGGCAACAAATCGCGGAGCAGACGCCCCTACCCCCCAAGAGTTCCCGACGGAAGAAACGTGTCGCGGAAGAAACGTGTCGGAGTCATTTCTTCGGCCATAAATGCCCGAGTGGGCCAGGCCACTAGCGGAACCCGAACTGGGTCACCGGGACGAGGCCGAGTTCGAGAGTCCCACGGGCAGCGGAGACCGGGGTCGCGACCACACGGGCCAGCGGATCCGGCCCGCAGACCTGCGTCTTGGATCCGTTCGACAGGACGAGACCGAGCGCATTCGCGCGCTTGTCGAGGATGATGGCTTGAAAGCGGAACCACGCGCCAACGAGCGCTGGCGTGGCAGGAAGCCGCCCCGCGACGCGCGCCTCGCCCAGAGCGTTGGCCGCGCCGGCGAGCGCGAGGGCGACGTCGGTGTTGAGCGTGCAACCCGGCGCGCCAATCGAGTCCATGGCGTAGGGGAGTGAGAGCCCCATCCACGAACCCGTTTCGCGCGCGCCGATCGCGGCAAGCACGAGCCCGTTGGCGACGACATCCCGGACCCGCATCACAAAACTCTTGCCGGCCAGGAGCGCCTGTGTGGCAACATCGGCGCGGGCGACGCGCGCGTTCGACCCCTTGCAACCGGCACGACCGAAGCTGGCGCGATTGCTGGCGCAGCGCGTGCCAAGGTCGAGCTGCCAGCGGCCGGGTTGCTGCCCGTGAACGACGATTTCCGCCAACAGCCCACCGCGACTCGGATCCAACGAAAACACCGTATCGAGAGCAAACGCCGCGCTGAACGGCCGTGGCCCAGGCGCGACTGCCACCGCCGGCAGACGAATCTTCTTGCGGCGGAAGCACAAGCGCACATCCGCGCCACGGTTCTTCGCAAACGTCGTCGATAGACCACGGTTCGACCTCGGCCCGGTCGACAGGAAGATCTCGACCTCGACGCCCTTGGCCGCGAACGCGCTGCCACCATTCGGGCGGAATGCAATGGACTGGATCCGCGTCTTCCCGTGGAACCACGCGCCGCCATAGTAGTGCTGCACGCGAACCCCCGTGCTGCGGCCAAACGGGATCCCCGTAAAGCTCTCCGCCTCAGCGGCAGCGAATCGCTGGGGGACGATGCGCGTCGACTGCGCCACCGAGAAACTGGCGAACGACCCCACGCAGAGGGCGAGTGAAACGAGCTGCGGCTTACGATGCATCGGTTGGTCCCGGGAAGAAAAGACTCCGTTCTCATCGACGATCCCAGCGCAGCGGGTTGAGGCGGGCACCGCGACGCGCCGATAACACAGCCGATGGAACTCGCCCGCGCATACGAAGCCGCCCCCGCGATCCTCGTCCTCGGTTGCGGGAGTCGGGTCGAACCGGAACTCGCGGCGCTGTGCCACGAGGCCGGCCTCCGTGTCGACATCGCCACCACACGCGCCGGCGCGTTTGCGGCGTTCGCCGACCGCGGCGGTCACGAAGCTCTACTGTGCGTTGGCGAAATCCCAAGAGAACTCGCCGCGGTCGCGACCTGTCTTCGCGAAATCGACCCGGACCTCCCCATGCTCCATGTCCCAACCGCCGCGGACCTCACCGCGGCACAGCTGCGCGAGATCCCAATCGGCCACGGAAGCATCGACGCGCCACGCTGAGAGCACGACCGGCTCGGGCTGGGCCGCGTTTCTATTCGACGTCGCGCTCGAATGCGTTCTTCTCGCCCCTGCGCAACCGAGCAAGAACGGCACGCACGAACGGGTTCTTCGGGCTGCGCTCTCGGGCGCGCTCGAGCCAAGCAATGCACTTCTCGCGGCGCCCCTTCAGATAGTGTGCAAACGCCGTGAAGAGGAGCGGGCGCTCATTGAGCGGCAACGCCTTTGCGGCGAAACGAAAATGCTGGATCGCGCCTTCGATGTCCTGGCCAAGCCAGGCCGGCGTGAACAATCGGTCGCAACCCAACGCGATGTGGACATGCCCGCTGCGCGGGGCCTTCTTTGCCGCCGCTTGGATCGCCGCCTGCACACGGGCGCGATAGCGAAACACCTTCGCCAGGCCGGTGAACTGTCGCGTCAGCAACCCCGCCTCGATCCGATCGAGCTCGGCCGAGTCATCGCCGAGTTTGCGAGCGCGCGCGATCGCGGCGAGCCCGGCTTCGATATCCGACCGGTTCGCCGCGTAGCTCTCCTTCGAAATGAACGCGCCGACCGCGAGTCCACGCTTGATGTCCCGAACCAACGCGCGCTCGTAATAGGCCTGGGCAAGAACGCGCACGTCGCTGGGCGCATTCGTCCTCGCCACGCGGGCTTGCTGCTCCTCGACGAACCGATCGAGATCGTGCACGTCGCAGCTCAGCCGCACTCGCGCGAGTTGCTCGCTGCGATCACCGGTGTTCGTTCGCGGTGCGTCGTCCGGAATCGGAATCACCGCGACACGCGGGCCGCGCATCCAAAACCACGAGGCTCCGATACCAGCCAGTGCGACGGCGACCAACGCAGTCCGCTTCACGCCCCCCATTGTGCTGCCTCACGCCCGTGCTACAGAACGAGGTGGTAGATCGAGGTCTTCCCGCACTCACAGGCAAAGCGAATGTAGGTCCGGCTCCCAACAACCCCGGTTACGAGGTCGGTGTTGACCGAGAGCGACACGAGCCTGTACTCGCGCCCATCGGCCTGAGCGACCTCGGCACGTGGCTCGGAATGCTGCCCCAAGAAAGAGATCCGCCCAACCTCTTTCTGGCATGCGAGACAGTGGATGGGTCGCTCTTCTGCGAGGTCCTCCCGCAGCAGCATTGACTCGTAGGTCTCGGATTCGTTGGCGTGGGAAGGATCGGATTCGCGTTTCACGATACGGCGGACGATAGCACGCACCGCCGTTCTTGGGTAGCCACGGACCGCCCCCCTGGCCGGCGACTCGAGAAAAGAGCGAAACGTTCCGCGCTCTCGCGCGATCTTCTCCCATGGAAGGGATCCCGAAACCGTTCTCGCTGACGCCCACGGGCCAGCCAACCGTCCGCGTGTTTGCCGCCGACCTCGACGGTGTCGATGCGCGGCTTGTCGAAATCGAGGCCTCGGTGCAGGGCACGCAGTTCGCCGCCCCGCTGATCCTCGGGCTGCCCGATGCGGCGGTCCGCGAAGCTTACCATCGCGTGAGGACGGCGTTCGAGAGCCTTGGCCTGGCGTTCCCACGTGGCAAGGTCGTGGTCAACCTCGCCCCAGCGAGCCTCCGCAAGGTCGGCTCTGGCTTCGACCTGGGGATCGCCCTGGCCCTGGCGAGCCTCGCGGGATTCGTATCGCACCGGCGACTCGACCACGTGCTCGCCATTGGCGAGCTCGGGCTCGACGGCTCGCTGCGTCCAGTCCCGGGGATCATTTCGTTCGCGGAACTCTGCCGTGACCTCGGGCTCGCGAGCATGATCTGTGCCGACGCGTCCGCGCCTCTCGCGCACGCGGTCGCGGATGGGCTGCGTGTGATCCCGGCCACCAGCCTCACCGAGGCGTTGGCGATTTTCGTCGGCACCTTGCCGGCGCGAGACGTCACAAGCCTACCAGCCGCCGTCCCAGCCACCGTATATCCCGACCTCGGCCGCGTGCGCGGGCAAGAGAGCGCCTGCCAAGCCCTCGTGCTCGCGGCCGCGGGCGGACACAGCCTGCTGATGTCGGGCCCCCCAGGTTGCGGCAAGACGCTGCTTGCACATTGCCTCCCTGGGTTGCTGCCACGGCTTTGTGGGCGCGACCGGATCGACGTAGCGCGCGTGCGCGGCGCATACGCAGCCGAAACCAATGCGGTCGCTGCGGTGCTCGAGCACGGCATCCCGCCGTTCCGCGCGCCGCACCACACGACCAGCTACGCCGGCCTGGTCGGCGGCGGGCGTCCAATCCGACCCGGCGAAGTGACCCTGGCCCATCGCGGCGTGTTGTTCCTCGACGAACTGCCGGAGTTCGCGCGCAACAGCCTCGAAGCCTTGCGACAACCACTCGAAAACGGCACCGTCCACATCGGCCGCGCCGCCGAGTCGGTCCAACTCCCGGCGGCGTTTCAGCTCGTCGTCGCGATGAACCCGTGCCCCTGCGGCTACCTCGGTCATCCGACGATTCCCTGTCGCGACACCCCGCGCCAGGTGCAACGCTACCAGGGCCGCATCTCCGGCCCGTTGCTCGATCGCATCGACATCCAACTCGACCTCAGCCCGGTGGCGGCAGAGACACTGATCGACCAACGCAAAGATGCGGCGCGCTCGGCCGAGGTGCGAGCGACGATCACGGCCCTTCGCAGCCTGCAGCTCGAACGCAATGGCGGCGTTCTCAACGCTCGTCTGTCCGAACGAGTTCTGCGCACCAATGAGCACTTGTGCCGAACAGCGCGCGCCATGCTGCTCGCCCACTGCCAGGCCGGCAAACTGTCTGCGCGCGCCATCGCTCGCATCCTGCGTGTCGCGAGGACCGCCGCTGACCTCGCCGAGCACACCAAGATCGAAGAGGTCGACCTGGCCTCGGCGCTGCACTTCCGTGTGCGACCTGCGAGCTGAAACTCCGCGTTCACTCGGGCATCAACGCACCATCCACCAGTCCCGCCCCTCACGCCAGTCCGGCCGCAGCCGGGCAAGGTCGGCGCGGATCTCGGCGGCGGCGCCGCGCGCCTGGACCGCAACCAAACACACGTCCACTTCGAGGGTCGGCAGCGCCGCAGGCGCGACGACCGGAACATCTCCACCCTTGTGTCCGCCAATCTTACGCGGGTCGATGTCGACCACGGCCACCGGTGTGCGCTGCACCGCGCGCAGCCAGCGCAGCCACGGGCGACCGCCCTGCCCCGCCCCCCAGAGGACGACGCGGGGGCCGCATTCGAGGATCTCACTCCAGAGCCACGCTCGCGCGAGCTCGCGGAACGCCGCGGGGCGATAGCGCGGGGAGGTGCGCGTCAAGCGGGCTGCGCGATCGCGCATTCGCACCAGGACCTCGGGGACCTTGCGAAAGCGCCAGCCGGCGCGATCGAGCCGCAACCACAGGTCGTAGTCCTCCGGAAAGTCGCCGTCGCGGTAGCCTCCCACGTCTTCGAGCGCACAACTCCGCATGGTCGCGGCAGGGTGCACAACCGGACTCTCCGCCGGCCAGGCGCGGCGGAACTCGTCGGGCTCGATCACGGCGTTCACCCATGCCGCATACAGTCGCATCCCCTGCGGGACCTCGCCGCGTTCGCGAAAAAACTCGACTCGTGCATCCACGACAGCCAGCCGCGGGTCCTCGGCGAGACAGACGATCTGTCGCTCGAGCCGCTGTGGCTGTGCGACGTCGTCGGCGTCCATGCGCGCGATGAGCGGCGCCCGGCATCGAGCACGGCCGGCCTCGAGCGTCGCAGCGATTCCGTGATGGGCGCGCTCGACTAGACGAACACGCCCATCACGCGCACCGTACGCGCGGACGACTTCGGCGGTCCGGTCCACACTGCCGTCGTCGACGACCACGAGCTCGTGCGCGTCGAAGGTCTGTGCCAGGCACGACTCCAGGGCAGCTGCAACCGTAGCCTCCGCGTTCCACGTCGGAATCAGGAACGAGCAGCGCGGTTTGGAACGAACGACGGCCAAGCGAGGCAAGGATTGGGACGATTGTCTGGCAGCGGCGCGGTCATCGTGTTCGAATCGGCACCAACCTGAATCCGCATTGAAGGCTTCATCATGACCGACGAAAGCACACCGTTGAACCCTCCGTTGAACCATCCAGCCAAACTCGAGCTGGAGCCAGGCAAATACGCTTGGTGTGCCTGTGGCAAGTCCTCGAAGCGGCCGTTCTGTGACGGCTCACATCAAGGCAGCTCCGTCACTCCGGTCATCTTCGAACTCGAAGAGAAGCAAACCGTTGCGCTGTGCCAGTGCTATCGCAGCGGCAACGGCCATCGCTGTGATGGGTCGCACAAGAGTCTGTAGAGAGTTCGGCTATCGATGCTCCGGCGCAGCCGCAAGCTCGGTGCGGGTCGCGCGGAGCCCCGAGATCAAGGCATCGAGATCGGGCGCGAGAAAGTCCCAGGTCTTGGCCGGCGCCGCAGCCGCCACCACCAGATAGCCGGTCGGAGCCTCGAGCACGAAGACTCGCCCCAGGCGCAGCTTGCCGTCGGCGGCCTTGCCGCCGCCGTCCACGCGAACGCAGGCGCGACCACCGATCTCGAGTGAGTCGCGCGACCGCTCCTTGAACCACGGCTCGTCGAGCAGCCAACGCCGCACGAAATCGTCCGCCGCCCCGAGGAGGAGGACTTCGTCCGTCTTGGAATCGAGGTAGCAAACGCGCACGCTGGCATCGGCGATCGGCACCACGAGGTCCAGAACACGTCCGCGCTCGACTTCACGGCCGAACTTCCACGTCGCCGCCGGCAGCCAGAGTTCGAGCCCGGCAAACGGTCGCCAGGTTGGCACCGCTCGGATCTTGTCGAACGAACGGGTCCGCAGCCCGGTCTCGGCGGCCACCGGCTCCGCGACGAGGTTGACTCCATTGACCTCCGCGAGCAGGATGCGACCGTCGCGGGCCACCCACTCCCGCCGGCGGCGCCCACGACTGTCGCATTCGATGAGACGAACGACGGCGTCACGAACGGAAGCACCCGCACGCGGCGGAGTCGGCGATGGGACGCCGTCGACCAGGCTATAGCGACGCAGCTCAAACGTTCCGTCGAGTGGATCGAAGACCGACGCGGCGAAGCTGTGCGCCTGGTCCGCACCACCCCGTCGCAACAGCTCTTCCACGAGCATTGGAAACAGATTGCCCGCTGGAAACGGAATGCTCCGCTTCTGCCGGCCGGCGGGGTTCGTCTCGTCGATGAGCAGCTTCTCGTGCCGAACCTCACCGCGGACCAGGCGCTCGCGCTGCACGCGCTCGTCACGGCGGCGAACCACGGTCTCCCGATACTGGAACGAACGCGGTGCCAGGCTCCGATCGACGTTCTCTACGCGCGAGACGAGCGTCTTGATCCTCGCATCCACGAACGTCCACTGCTGCTCCAAGGCGTACCCCTTGCCGCCACGTGCATGCACAAGCATGTGCAGCTTGCCGACGTAGGCGCCGTCCGCATTGCGTAGCAGAAACCACGAGTCGCGTTGATGCCAAGGCGACGCCACCGCTTCCGCGGCGGGATCCTCCGGTCGGCTCAGGCGCGAGTAGGTCGCGATCCGCGTCTTGGGGATCTCGATCTCCTGCCCCGGCCCAATGCGGATCGTCAGGGAACTCTCACTCTCGGCCAGGATGCGGCCTTCGAGTTCGTTGCCGTTTTGCAGCTTGACGGTGTCCTGCTTGGTGGGTTTCTGCGCCCCGCCAGGGGTCACCACGCTCGCGAGCACCAACGAGAGCACCAACGAGAACGGAACGCGGGAACGCCGCTGCTGTCGGGGGTTGGGAGTCATGTTGCATGGATCGACACTCCCGGCGCGGAGCTAAAGCGATTCGGGTGCCCGCCACTAGACTGGACCGGCTGGTCGTTCGATGGCGACCGACGCAGCCTCGACGACTCGGAGCCGCAGGCGAAGGCCTGCCAGCACAGCCAGCAACGCCACCCATGCACCCAACACGGCTGGCCAATCGCTCTCGAGGCGCCAGCAAAGCCCGATCGGCCAAAGATGGCGAAATCGCGAGTCTTCCGCGTGCACTGGCCTTGCGGCGAGCGGTCTCCCGGCGGCGTCGGTCGGCACAACGCCGTAGACCGACGCATACGCGGGCGCGCCGTCGTCGCTCGGGATGCGCCCGAGCACGACATTCCCCGCATAGAGCCAATGGCCAAGGACCGGGCTTGCGCGCGCCGCGACCATGGCGTTCTGAAAAACATCGCCCCCCGCGGCTGTGGCGGCCCTCGGCCAGCGTGCCCGCCAAGCTCGAACGCCCAGGTCGTAAAAGCCGCGGTACGGCGTCGCCCAGCCACCGAGGTTGATGACAAAACCGAGCAGGGCCAAGACGATGACGATCCGTCGCCACCGCCCTCGTTCCCGCACGAGAACGGCAACCGCCGTGGCGACGAGCAAGACGACCCCTGGCGTTAGGTAGCGGCAAGCCCAGGCCTGGCTCGAATGCCAACCGGTCATGCGCGACGAAACGAGCCAAGGGAGCAGCAGAAACGACGCAAGCAACCACGCATCAGGACGACGACCGATTCGGACGAGCGCGATGGGCACAACCCAGAGCAACGGGTTGAAGACGAACGCGCCCTTCCCCGGGCTCCAGCCGAGCAACAACAAGCCCCAATGCATGGGGAAGTTCCAGTAGCCGTCCGACGTTCCTGCCGCGTAGCCAAACTCGGTGATACGGCCGAAGCGCGCGTGGTTGAACCACAGCAGAAAGACGGCAAACGGCACGCCGCCTGCGACAAATGCGGCGACCTCGCGCATGGCGCGACCGCGGTCTGCGCGAGCGCGTGCAACGAGGACGATCCAAACCGCCATGGCGACGACGAGCAAGGCATGGTGCGGCCGTGACAGCACGGCGAACCCCGCTAGCAGACCCGAAACGAACAGACGTCCAAAACCCGCGCGCCGGCGCCAGGCAAGCGCCCGTTCGAGCGCGGCGAACAAGAAGAACGCCGCCTCGATATCACTCATGCTTTCGCTCGTCCCCGGGCCAAACTGCGTGGCGAACACGGCCGCCAGCACGGCCACGGTCCGACCCGCGCCAGCAAAGCCCAGGTGACCGAGGATCAAGAAGAGCAGCCACGCAATCCCGGCCCCAAGAAGCGGGGAATGCAGGCTGACGCAAAGGTGGCTCCAGAAC
>CAYSWE010000164.1:0-3213 GCA_964434515.1 uncultured Phycisphaerales bacterium
CGCCGGGATCGGAGTCTTGTCGTGGATCACCTTCGGCGTGATGGGCAAAGCTCTGGGCGCCTCGACGACGATGGTCCGCGCAGTTGGGTTACTCGAAGGGAGCGTCTCGGAAGAGCATGTGCGCGACAACGCCTATCTGACCAAGTATCTGGTCGGTAAACCGGCGATCGAATGGCAGTTCGCGCTCGTCCTGTTTCTGATCGTCGGCGGATTTGTCGCGGCGAGGCTCGCGCGGGCCCACGGATCGCGCGCCTCCGAGGAGGACCCAGAACCGTTCGTCCCCGCAACGTGGCGCGCGCGCTTCGGCCCTTCGAAGGGGCTCCGGGCGCTCGGCGCGTTTGCCGGCGGGGCGCTCCTACTCTACGGCGCACGCATGGCTGGCGGCTGCACTTCCGGCCATGCGATCTCAGGCGGACTCCAGCTCGCAGTCTCATCCTGGGTGTTCTTGGCAGCGATGTTCCTCGGCGGGATTCTCGCCGCAAGACTCATCTATCCGCATCGGGAGGTCTGAACCCATGTTTGACACCAATGTATTCAGTTCACCACTGACCCTGCTCCTCGGGGCCCTGACCGGTCTTGTGTTCGGTTTCCTCCTGCATCGCGGTCGTGTTGCCCGCTTCGAGACCATCGTCGGCCAGTTCCGCCTCACCGACTTCACAGTGCTCAAGGTCATGGGAACCGCGATCGTCGTCGGCGGAATCGGGATCTGGACGCTGCACGCCCTTGGGCTCGCAGCGTTCCACATCAAGGCGACGCACGTCTTGGGGCAGGCGCTCGGCGGCGTGATCTTCGGGACCGGCATGGTCCTCTTGGGCTACTGCCCGGGGACGGCGTTCGTCGCACTCGGCGCCGGGGCCAAGGGCGCTTTGCCTGGAATCGGGGGGATGCTCGCTGGTGCTGCGCTCTATGCGGAGACCTATGCCTTTTGGAAACCCCGCGTCCTCGAGCCGATGAGCTATGGCAAGACCACACTGCCTGGAGCCACAGGAATCCCAGGGCTGGTCTGGCTCGCGCTCCTCGCCGTCGGCTTCGCCATTCTCTTCGCGTGGCTCGACCGCCGTCGCAGCCCGACCGCCCCGGCGACGTAAGAGCTGAGCCAGAACCTGGTGTAGCCTGTGCTCGGAGGATACGCCGATGTTCCACATGATTTCGCGCGAGGGCTCGCGCAAGAACAGCGTCGCCGGCAAGGCACGCGGCCCCAAGGCTCTCATCGTTCTCGCGCTGCCCCTGATCGCCTGCCCCGCGCTGGCGCAAACGCACGCCATTGTCGACAAGCGAGCCGGCGTCGCTCTGTCGCTACCCGGCAACGACTGGAAGAGACTCGACGCGAGCCAATCCGGCGTCGTCGTACACCTCTATTCGCCTATGTCGCCACCCGTCCCGCGAGTTGCGTTGATGCGGTTTCCCTCGGTCATGCTCCCCGCCGGGATGAAGACCCGGGCCGCCCACGTCGAAGGGCTCGGCGGGAAGACCAAGCGGGTGCGTCTGGTCGAATCGAAGCTCGCAGGCCAGCCCGCAACGCTCTACGAGTATCAGCGAGGCACGATTCGCACCGTGGAGTACGGCATCGTCGCCAACGATTCCGTGCTTATTGTGCAGATCACGGCGCGCAACAAGGAGTGGAGCGAGAATCGCGCACAGTATGACGCAGTGTTAGCGAGCGC
This sequence comes from uncultured Phycisphaerales bacterium, assembly GCA_964434515.1. Classification (GTDB taxonomy): domain Bacteria; phylum Planctomycetota; class UBA1135; order UBA1135; genus CAYSWE01. Next base: position 1,665 of record CAYSWE010000164.1, read on the forward strand.
GCGCCTCATCCCGGTCGACACCGGGCGTCGGCGTGTCGACAGCAAGAGTCCGGCCGACATCCGCCGGGCGCGAAAACGACGCCAACGAGCGCCACAGACCTACACGATTCAGTCTCATGACCTGCGCGTGCGGCTCTATCCAAAAACTGGCAAACTGGACGTGCGCGACCGGCTCATCGTCAAGGCCCGAAGCGACTCCGTTCGTCGCCTATCCCTCAAGTGCACGCACGTCCACGTCGACGCGATCCGCAGCGGCGATCACGACCTCCACTGGAAGCACACCGGCGCGCGTCTCGTCATCGACCTAGACGAACCGCTGGCGCAGGGAGAGCAGGTGACGCTGGACTATCACGGGCACCACGATCACTACAAGTTCGCCCAGGATCAGAAGCTGGTGGCGGAGATCGCGGTGCTCGGGCAGGTCGAACCGGAGTCCTGCTTTAGCTCGCACGTGGTCTACTATCCGTGCGACCGGCGCAACGATGCCAAAGTTCGAATCGCCATCACGGTACCCAAAGGCTGGGTCGCGGTGTCGGGTGGGGACGCCGAGGAACCGATACAGAACGACGCGACGAGCACGTTTCGCTACAGGACGGACGTCATCTGCCCACGCATCCTCCCGTTCGGATTTGCCGCCGGGAAGCTCGAGCGACTGTCGGCCAAGACCAAGGGTGGCCTGACCCTGGATGTCTGGTTCCCGAAACGCAGCGAGAAGGAGGCCAAGCAACGGCTCGCGGTCGCTCTCGAGGCGGGCGCCGTGCTCGAGGATTGGATGGGCGCGCCGCCGTGGAGCCGCGTCGCGTTCTGTTGGGTCGCGCCTTACCACAAGGAGATGGGCGTCGCACTGCCGGGCCAGGTGCTGCTGTCGGAGGGGTTCTTCCGCGACGCGAGCAAGATCAAGATCACCGGCACCAACCTCGGCAACCCAACGATGCTCGGCCTGCTGCTCGTCGCCGACGAGCTATCGCACCAATGGAACGTCTACGGAGCGACGCTGCCCAACGAGTTTGCAGAGGGAATCTCCACCTACACGAACATCCTCTGGATCGGTGCCCACAGTGGCGAAGCGGAGTATCGGAAGGGCATTGAGTTCTGCGCCAAGACCTACCTCGCGGATGCTGCTACCGGACGCGACTATGCTCTCGCCGACCCGTCCCTGTATGCGTCCTCGCTCTATCGCGCCGTGGCCTTCCTCAAGGTTCCGGCGGTCCTCGACCTGCTGCGCCGCCAACTCGGCGATCGAGCCTTCAAGCGCGGCTGGCGCGCCGGGTTTGCTGCGATGCGCGGTGCAGAGCGCGGCTATGACAGGTTCATCGAGGCGTTCGGCACGGGAGCCGGCACGGACCTCCGCCAGTTCTTCGAGCAGTGGTTCTTCCAAGCCGGGAGCCCACAGCTCCGCGTCCGTTGGCAGATCGACACCAACACGGTTCGGCTCACGGTGGAGCAAACCCAACCTGGCGGCCTCTATGACTTGCCACTGCGCATCACCGGCGCCGGGATGGCAGACGAGCCGTGGGATTTGCGCACGACAAAGCGCAAACAAGAGTTC
>CAYSWE010000164.1:3223-9103 GCA_964434515.1 uncultured Phycisphaerales bacterium
AGACCTTCGCGGGGCCAGTGCACAAGCTAGACATCGTGGCAGCCTTCGGATCCCCGCTGGTGGTTGTGGATGCGGCTCCCGACTAACGGCCACTAGCGCAGCACTTGATCGGTCCACACGTTCGTGAGTCGCCAGTCCTCGAATGAGCTGCCGCTGACCACGAGGGCCTGCATTGCGAAGCGGACGCCGATGAGGTCCTGCGTGAGCGGGATCGGAATCACCAACGCGGTCTCGCCCACCGGAGCCGGCACTTGGAGCGCGTCGAGGGACGAAAACCCTGCGAATCCCAGGTGCCAGGTGCCGAACGGCGTTTCGCGCAGCGGGTTGTGCCCGGGCAGCCCGAGGTAGGGCACGACGATCTGCCCGTTGGGCGCGAAGCCGGCGTTGGCCCAGATGCGTAGGTCATAGACCTCGCCGATGCGCGGCGGCCGCTTGGCGAAGACATGGAACTTCAAGCCGTAGCGCAAAGAGATCCCTCGGTCCTCGATTGCGACCAGGTCCGTATCTCGGTCGTCATCGATGTCGGGCAGCCGAACCGAGGTAGAAACGAGCTGCTTCTTCGGGAAGAAGGCCTTCGTCGCATCGACGAAGACGCCACGACCATCGCCGAGAAACACGACCGTCGGCTTCCCAGCTACGACGATGTCGATATCACCGTCGCCGTCGACGTCGCCCAACGTCGGTGCTGCGGGCTCACTCGTATTCTCCGGAAACGGCGCCCGCTTGAAGACGCCCCGATCGTTAGCAAAGAGCAGGGTCGAGCCTGTCCGAGACGCAGTCTTCGCAAGTGTGACGATGAGATCCGGGTCACCATCGCCGTCGACATCGCCCGCGATGAGCCCGGCGACCACCGACAGCGGTAGCGATCCGGCCGGTGCAAAGACGCCCTTGCCATCATTGCGATAGAGCGACACGGCGTTACGAATCGAGGCTTCGCCAACCACCAGATCGCCATCGCCGTCGCCATCGAGATCCACGACGGAGACTGCGCGACTTCCGTGGCGCTCGGCCGGCAACCGAGTCGCTGTTTCGTCGACATAGCGCCCTGTCTTCGAACCGACGAAAATGCGATTCTGGGCATCGTTGGCAAACACGAGGTCGACGTTGCCGTCGCCATCGACATCCGCAGCCGCGATCGCCCTGGTATCCGAACCGGTGTCGTCCGGAAACAGCGTCCTCGTTTCGTCGGTAAAGTGTCCGCCCCCGTGGTTGACATAGAGCCGTGTGCGTCCAGACGTCAGCAGCACCATGTCGGCGTCGCCATCCTGGTCCACGTCGACGTTGACCGCCTGCAGCACTCGATTCGGTGTCTTGGGCAACGGCGCGGGCGTGAAGCTGCCGCGGCCATCATTGATCAGAACACGACCGTCGTTGGGAGCCACGATATCGAGATCCTTGTCACCGTCGACGTCGACGAACTCGAGCGCCGGATCGCTAGCTCCGAGCGACGGAGCACGCGAGGCATCGACGAACGAGACTCGTCCGTCGTTGAGGTAGAGCGAGTTTCCAGCGCCGTCGTTGCCAATGACGATATCCTGGTCTCCGTCGCCGTCGACATCGCCAACCGTGACCGAACGCGCCCGATCGAGGTCGGTCTTGAGGCCACCGCCAGTCGGGCTCCCAAAACGACCAAGACCATCATTGATATAGACGCGACTTGGCTCCCGTTCATTGACTACGAGTAGGTCCAGGTCTTTGTCGGCATCCAAGTCGAAGAGCCGCACCGCGGTCGTCGACGTCGCCTCGGGCCCGAGTCGTGCGGCGCTCTCGTCGACGAAACGCCCCGTGCCATCGCCAATGAACACAGAGTTCGCGCCGGGTCCACCGAGAACGAGGTCGAGGTCGCCATCCTGGTCGACGTCGCCGAACGCGATCGAGGTCGACCCGGCCGGGCGTCTCGGCAAACTGTCCGGTTCGGTAAACACACCTTTACCATTGTTCAGATAGAGCCGATCACGACTGCCCACGCCATGCGCCGCGTTGGCTACGAAGAGATCGAGATCGCCGTCACCATCCACGTCCGCAGTGGCCAATGCGACCGTGACGTCCTGGTCCTTGGGCAAGTGGCCATCGCCAGCGAGCGTCAACACGCCTGCGCGGTTTAGATAGAGAAGATTCTCGTGCGCCTCGGTCCCACCGCGCCCGAAGACAACATCTTGGTCACCATCGCCGTCCACATCGACCAACGCGATGGCCCGGACCTGGTCAGGCCCGGCAAACCCACTGTTCGAGAACTTGCCCGCGCCGCGGTTGGTAAACACGCGCGCGCGCTCCGAAGAACCGTAGCCGACGACGATCTCCGGTTTGCCGTCGCCGTCCAGGTCCGCGATCTTCAAGGCGCCAGTCGCGCCGCTCTGCAGAACGATCCCGGGGACAAACTGCCCTTTGCCATCGTTGAGGTACAGCCGGTCTTTGCCACGATTGCCGACGACCAAGTCGCGATCTCCATCCCCATCGAGATCCGCGAGCTCGACGACCTGCGTTGCGTCCGCTGTCTCGGCAACTCGCGAACCAACCAAGGTCCGCACGGGCGACTGCACCGGAAGCTTCTGACCGGGGCGAGAAAGACTCCCGATGTTCCCCTGCGTGCACGACGCCAGCATCCACAAGGAAAGAACTCCACCTAACCGCATCGCTACGACTCCCCAGATTAGCGCCAACGGTTGGCATATCGGCGGAACGATACGGCGAAACAAAGCCGGACGTGCCCGTCCGGTCACAAGGTCACGATCGCGGCGCGGCGATTGCTGCGATTCAGAACTCGATTCGCACGAGATTGGTCGCCGCTGAGAATACCGACGTCGACGGGTTCCCAAGCACGACCTGCACCCACAGGGTCAAGCCGCGTAAGGCGGGTGAGCGCGGCACGGCCAGCCGCTTCGTTACGAAAACTCCGGACAAGTCCTGTCGGTGACCCGCAGTCCCGCGGGCCTTGTAGCGGCCGAGCGGCCCGAAGCTGCCCGTCTGCACGAACGCCAGCGCCCCGGCAGAGCTTGCGAGGTCGCGGATCATCGTGGCGCCACCAATGCGCAGAAGTCCAGTCGGCATGGTCGGTCCGATGGCGGCGAGCACGGGGAATGCCCATTGGCCATCCTTATCGTGTCCATCCCATTGGCAGAAGAGCCCGAAGAAGCCGGGTCGGACCGCACTCGCGAGTCCGTTCAGGTAGGCGCCCGGACCGACCTGCGTTTCGATATGGCGCGGATCCGCGCGGACACCTCCTGCGGCGTCGGAGAACACCTGCAGTGTCGGCTGGTCGAGCAAGAGTTGGACGCTGAGTTCGCCATTGTTCGACGGCGCGCCGCGCGTGCCGAACGGAAGGAACGTCTGCGTCGCCTCGTTCCAAGCGCCCGAGAACGTGCTCCGCCCGCCGAGCCGGTGCACCTCACCAAAACTCGACACCGCAACAAAGCGTGCCTTGCCGGTGCCGAGCGCCTCCCCTGGTGGCGCCATGAGGGCAACGGCCCACCCCTGAAAACGCCTCCGAAGATCACGGCTGGACAGGACCACGGGAGTCTTCAATCGAACGACGTGGGTTTGGATCTCCCCGCGTACCACGGATACGGTTCCCAGCTTGAGCGTCCGCGTGTGCTTGCGCGTCCGATCCGGCACATCGAACGTCTTGCCGCCAATCGAGCGCGGGATCAGCGGGAAGAACGCAACGTCCGGAAACGCAACCGACACCGGGAACGAACCCTTGTAGCTGCTGCCGATCCGAAAGGCGATGCGCACGCCCGAGACACGGATCGCCTCGTGGCGCGCCAGGACATCGACCGGGAATGCCTTGTAGAGCATGTCGCCCGCGACGTTGCCATTCTTCGTTCGGGCATTGGGAAACGCGTCCTCGCGATCGATTCGATAGGCGTTGTTGAAGTCGAATCGGCTGAACGTGGCCGTGGTTTGGGCAGCACCGCCCTGAGCGATAACGGCGCCGAGGAGCAGCGCGAACGGGATGAGCGGGGAGCGACGCATGATCGGCGGGGTCCAGAGGAGCAAACCGGCGATTGTAGCGCAGGCGGCCGACGCCGTGACCCCTCGTGCCGTAACCCTGTGGATCGAAGCCCGACAGCCGCTATCCTCTCTGCCCGCATTCTCGGCCCTCCTATTCGACTCGACCCCACGGTCCCGCTCGTGACGAAGCACATCCAACCCGACCGACTCAAGAAGCTCGAATCTCTCCGTGAGAAGGGAGTCTCGCCCTACCCGGCGCGGACCCAGGGCGACCCAGTCCGTATCGCCAGCCTACTCGGCCCGGAGCCGAGTGCCTCGACCTCGCCAACGACGAGTCAGACAGCGGCTCCCGAAGAGGGCGCGACGGTCGTCGTCGCCGGGCGGCTCGGACAGATTCGCGACTTCGGCAAGCTCCGATTCGCCCACCTCTCGGATCGCGACGCCCAGATCCAGATCGGATTCGAGCGAGACCGGCTCGGCGAGTTCTGGCCGGGCCGCAAGCTGATCGAAGCCAACGACATCGTTCGCATCGAAGGCGAGCTGGGGCGCACCAAAAAGGGTGAGCTGACGATCTGGGCCACGCACGTCACCTTGCTCACCAAGGCGCTCCGCGCAGCACCCGAGAAGTGGCATGGCCTCACCGACGTCGAGGCCCGCTACCGCATGCGCTATGTGGACCTGTTCGCCAACGACGATGTGCGCGGCTTGTTCGTCCTCCGATCGAGGATCATCCGCGAAATCCGCAAGTACTTCGACGAACTGGGTTATCTCGAGGTCGAGACGCCGATCCTGCATTCGATCGCTGGCGGCGCCGCGGCCCGGCCGTTCATCACCCACCACAATACGCTCGATATGCAGCTCTACTTGCGAATAGCGCCCGAGCTGTACCTAAAGCGACTGCTCGTCGGCGGAATGGAGCGGGTCTACGAGATCGGGCGTGTCTTCCGAAATGAGGGAATCAGCACGCGACACAATCCCGAGTTCACGATGCTGGAATCCTACGAGGCGTTCGCCGACTACGAAGTCGTCATGGAACGTGTCGAGGGCTTGATCGACCGCATCTGCTCCAACGTCATCGGCACCCACACGGTCCGCTTCCGCGACAACGACTACGACCTGACGCCGCCATTCCCGAAGAAGCGTTACTGCGACCTCTTTGCCGAGCACAACGACGGCCTCGACTTCTTCGACGAAGCCGGAGTCGCAGCGAGAGCCAAGGAGCTCGACGTCTACAACCCGGCATTGCCACACGAGAAAATCGCCAACGACGTGTTCGAAGCGACCGTCGAGCCACACCTCGACGGCCCCGTGTTCGTCATCGACTACCCGAAGGCGATCTGCCCGTTCGCCAAGGCCAAGGACGACGACCCAAGGATCGCCGAGCGCTTCGAAGGCTTCGTCGCCGGGATGGAACTGTGCAATGCGTTCTCGGAACTCAACGATCCGATCGACCAGCAGACGCGACTCGAGGAACAAGCCGCGGACAAGGACGAAGAAACGCCTGCCGAGGTCGATTACGACTATGTGACAGCGCTGGAGTACGGCATGCCGCCGGCGGGAGGCCTCGGCATCGGTATCGACCGGCTCATCATGTTGCTGACCGGGTCGGCGTCGATTCGCGACGTGCTCCTGTTCCCGCTCCTGCGCACGTTGTCGCCCGATGTCGATGCAACCGCACCGGCAGACGAGGCGGGCCCGGCGCAATAGAGTCGGGCCAAAGGATTCGGCAACCGATATGTACAAGTACTTCCTCGGCCTGAAGTACCTGACCAGCCGGCCCATCAATCTGCTCGGCGCTATCGGCATCACGATCGCGGTTTGGGCGCTCATCGTCATCGTCAGCGTCTTCTCGGGATTCATCAAGGACGTCCGTGCGCAGCTCCGCGGGGCGGCTCCGGCGCTGTCGATGCTCGACGACTCGCTACAGAC
>CAYSWE010000165.1:0-9071 GCA_964434515.1 uncultured Phycisphaerales bacterium
CTGACACTCGAAGCGTTCGCGCGAACCGAAGCCCGAACGACGTGCATCGCGTTCGTGCCGCGCGGCACCGAACATGCCTTGCCTGAATTCGTCGAACGACGAGAGTTCCGTGGCCCGAGCTGGCTCTGGCGCGAACACCGCCTGCCACGCGCGCTGCGTTCGCTGCACGCCGTAGCGCTGGTGACGCCAACGACCGCGCTGCCCGCGTCAGCGCCGTGCCCATGCATCGCGACCGTGCATGAGATTCCCGAACTCCGACCGGGCGCGGCGGGACACCCACTCGAGGAACTGCGACACGCACGCGCGCGCGAGCGGCTCGAGTTCGCCGCAACACGGATCATCGTTCCCTCACTCGCCACCGCGCGTGCTGTCGTGCGACAACACCCGAGGCTTCGTCATCGGATCCGCGTCATCGCGCCACCGCTGGCCCCCGAGTTCCACGCTGCGGTGCCAACAGGCGGTCTGGGCGCGGGCTTCGTCTTCGTCGGGAAGGCTCGACGTCGCAAGAACCTGCGGCGACTCCTCGCCGCCCACGCCGACCTCGCTGCGAGCCTGCGGGAGCAACATCCGCTCACGCTCATCGGCGGTTCGTCACACGGCGAACGACCGCACGTGCGAGCCGTCGCACCAATGTCGACCGAGTCCCTCGTCACACGACTGGGCAGGGCCCGAGCCGTCGTACTGCCGTCGCTGTCCGAGGGGTTTGGGATTCCTGCGCTCGAGGCGCTCGCCGTCGGTGTCCCAGTGGTTGGAACTCGAGGCTCCGTGACGCACGAACTCTGCGGCGAACTCGCGGTCGCGATCGACCCCTACGACCTCGCCTCGATCACGGCGGGACTGCTCCGAGCAGCAACCGATGACGAGCTCGCCCGCGACGCGCGCGCCCGCGGCCCAGCATTCGCCAAACCGTTCACGGCTGCGCGCGCGGCGCGCGGATGGGCCACGTTGATCGACGAGGTCACCCGTTGATCCGCGTCGCCGTTCCGGCCTTACCTGACGTCGAAAATGATTCCGGACGAACTCCAGAACCGCGCCGGATCCTTGTCCGGATCGAACGTCGTCGATCCCGACGCGTACGCGTAAATGCCGAAGGTGTCGTACGTGGTCTTGTGATCGCCGATCGAGATGTCCAGTCCGCGCGACCAACGCAGCTTGAGGGCTGGCGTAAGTGCCGCCATCGAGCTGTAGAGCTTGAGCCCCTTGGCAGAAGCTGGCAGGACACCCCAGTCGAAGTTCGCCGGCGTGGACGTGTTCTTGGTCGTCACGGGGACAGGATGAAGGATACCGAGGTCCGTATACAGCGTGCAACCATTGCCCACGGCGACGTTGAGCTTCTTGGAGCCGAGCCAAGCGACGACGATATCACCCTTGTTCCTCGTATAGCCCCAGGTCTCGAACCGACCGCCCACGTCCAGCCCTCCGGCGTAGTTCCAAAAGGTCGTCGGGTTGCACGGCGTGCCGTAGCGCACGTACTTGCCGCGCGTACCCGACGACTGATTCATCGAAGCCGCATCGACATACCAGAAGCCATTGACCAAGGTCGTGGGCGTATAGACACGCGTATCCACGCAGATCTGCTTGGTGGTGACGACGATGGGGGCATCGCCCTTCAGCTCAACCATCCAAGTGTGCGGCGGCGTCGCCGGCTTAGTAAACGCGGGGATATTGTAGGTCTTCCGCTTCATGAAGACCTTCCTGTCCGAACCATGGTTCTTGCTCCAGTCCGTGTTGCGTTGGTTCGGATCGCTGAGGATGCCTTTGCTCGACACCTCGACCATGATATCGCACTTGAACGCCTTGCCGCTCGAAGACGTGCCATTGGGACGAACCCACAGGCTCTTGATCATCTTGGAACTCGCCCAACCAGTCGCTTTGGGCGAAAAGAATGCCTGCTGGCGAGCCGGCGTATACCGCAGCAAGCCCCAGACCGAGTTTGGCCCCTCCTTGGCGTCATAGCCAGTGGGAATGGTCGTCGACTGAGCCAAGAGACTCGCCGGTATGAGAGCAAGGGCCGAGAGAGCGAGAGAGAGTCGCATAAGGTTTTTCCTCTAAGTAGACAAACAAGGAACCGCATGCCGAGCATTGAGAAACGCCAACACCCGGCTGCACCCGGCAACCTAGGAGCGTGCGACGTGGCGCGCAAGTCAGAGTGAGCATCCAATCATGAGGCAATCGCGAGATCGCGGTCCGCATATCCGGAACAAAGCATATCGACGGTCCACGCAATGATTCGCGTCGCCATCCAGGCCTGGCTGCCTGCAACGGCGCCGTCCGGAGCGCGCAATCGCCTGCTCGGCATCGTGCGCGGCCTGCAAGGCAACGACCTGCGATCGCACGTAACGTTGCATGCCCTCGTCAGCCAGTCCGAGCCCGCGGACGAAGAACTCGAGGCAGCCGTCCGGGCGCTTCCACGCGGCGACGTCGTGCAAGTGACGATCCCCGCCCGCCCGACCTGGCGCCGGGTGCTGGGCGAATCACTCGCTCTCCAACGCTCGCTCCGCGGTCTGGCATTCGACGTGCTCGACCTTGCCAGCCTGCCTCATCCCCGCGTCCATGCGCCGACCTGCATGACGATCCACGACCTGCGTGATCTCACCGAATGGGCGCGGCCGGGACGCCGCCGCTTTGCACACAGGACGTTGCGACAGGCCGTGTCGCGCGCGGCACGGATCGCCGTACCAAGCCCTGACGTCGCGCGACGGCTCAGAGCCGCCTGTCCCGGCAGCGAAACCAAGACGCGCATCGTGCCAGCGGGCATCGCGATGCCCGCACGCTCGCAACCGAGCAGGCGCCGCGCATCGTTCGTGCACGTGGGCCGGCTCGAACCACGCAAGGCCGTGCCGTTCCTAGTCGCTGCCTACGCGCGCGCCACCGCCCTACACCCGGACCTGCCCAGCCTCGTCCTCGCCGGCGGCGGAAGCAGCCGCGCATGGTGCGCGCTGCGCCGGCAAATCTCCCGCCTAGGAATCACGCATCGCGTGCGGTGCCGCGGCACCGTGACCGACGCCGAACGCGACGAGCTACTGTCCAGCGCCCGCGCACTGGCATTCCCTTCACGACTCGAAGGCTTCGGCTTACCCGTGCTCGAAGCCATGGCGCACGGAACCCCCGTGTTGGTCGCCAACGACACAGCCACCGCATGGCTAGCAGCCCAGGGAGGACTCGCCATCGAACCCACCGAAGAACACTGGGCACGAGCTCTGGTGCGTCTAGCCAAGGACGACTGCCTCGCCGCCGACCTCGGCGGAAAGGCCAGAACACGCGCAAGCGAGTTCACCCAGGCCGCCTCCGCCCGCGCAGCACTCCGCGTCTGGAACGAGGCCGCAAGCCACTAACCCGAGCGTTGCTGCTCCAGGTCTCCACGTGTCTGGTGCAGGATCTGCTGCTGCGAGGTCGCGTAGGTGAGGAAGGCGAGGCCGACCGCGGCGCAGAGCAAGCCAGGCAACATCAACTCCTCCTGCCCCTGGAAGAATGTGCAGACGAGGAAGGCTGCGCCGATCAGGAAGGCGACCAGACCGACCAAGACGGACGGCCCACCGGTCTTTGCGCGCGCTTCGGCTCCGACGGCCGGCTCTGGGGGGGCGGCGGGTGGCATCGCGGATGGTGCCGCCCCGGTCGCGTCCACGGTGCTCTCGTCCCAGACGTGCGGCGAGCGCGCTTCGACGATGCGACGCACGAGTTCGGGGTCACCGATCTTGGCAACGAGCTTGAGCTTGAGGTCGGCTTCGACCTTGGCGAGTCGAGTGACCCGGTCATTCTCGATGGCCGACGCGGCGAGCTTGGCGAGCGCGGAGATGGCCGCGACCCAGATCAGGAAAGTCCACATCGAAGGCGCCTACAAGAGGACATCAGGAGAGGAAGCATCACGCAGATCGGAACCTTGCGCGATTCGCCACCAATATTGCGCCGCGCTTCTACCAAAGTGGCTCCGGCGCTTACAACCAAGTATAGGTGAACCAGAAGACCAACGCCCCCAGCGCGAGCACCACGCCCCAGAAAAGCAGGCGGGACAGCAGACCGCTTTGGGAGACATCGTCGCCGAGCAAGCCCCGGCGATTCTCGACCCGATGATACTGTAGGGCGCCGCCGCGCCCCCGATGCTCCTGATCGGGACGTTCGACCTGCACGCCGGCCGGCGCTGCCGAAGGACGCGCCGCAACGGGGCTTGGCGGCTTCCGCACCTCGACGACCGGCGGCTTGGCGACTGGCGGCTTGGCGGCCGGCAAATCCAGCGCCAGCTCGTCGAACTCGTCGAGTACCGACGCTGCAGAGGTCGCCGCGTCGCCCTCGATCCGCACGCGGACTTTGGTCTTGCCGAGTTCGAACACCGTCCCGTCCGTGAGGCGGGCCTCCTGGATGCGCCGGCCGCTGATCTTGGTGCCGTTGCTCGACTTCAGGTCCTCGAGCCACACTTCGCTGCCGTCGATCCGCACGCGCGCATGCTCGCGGGAGACGCCGGCTTCTTTCAGGCAGAGATCGCAGTTGGGCATGCGACCCAACAACGCGGACCGCTCGACCTGGACCTCATCGCCGACCCGCGCTCCAGAGAGCAGAATCAGGCGGACACGAACGCTGGGCTCCGACATGATGCAGTGGTGTTACTCGTCGAGATACGCTTCCAACCGACCGCTGCAGTGTAGCGAATGACTGCCACGAACGATCCGATCGTCTTGGTTCAGTCGCTTTCCCTCACGTATCGATCGGGCTTTCTGGGACGACGGCGCCTCGCGGCGCTGCGCGACGTCGACCTCCGAGTCGATGCCGGAACGCTCGTGGGCGTGGTCGGACCGAACGGGTCAGGGAAGTCCTCGCTGTTTCGCTGCCTGCTGGGCCTCGAGCACCCGCTGGCGAAGCAACTTGCAGTGCATGGCAAACGTCCGGGCGCACGCCGCTCGCTCGTGCATCTGGGCTACGTCAGCGAAGGCAGGCTCCCGCTCGGCCGGCTGACCGCGCGCGAATTCCTGACGCTGACGGGCGCCATCGCCAATCGAAGGCCGGGCGACGCCAGAGCCCGAGCCGACACGCTGCTCGAGCGGGTCGGCCTCAGCCAAGCGCGCGACCGGGCACACGCAGAGTTTTCGACCGGGATGGAGCGCCGGCTCGCCTTCGCAAACGCACTCTTCCACGAACCCCAGCTGCTCATCCTCGACGAACCGAGTTCGGGAATGGATCCGCTCGGGATCGAGATGGTCCGCACCGAGCTCATCGCCCACACCGCACGCGGTGGCACGGCGATCGTCGCCACGCACAGCCTCGAAGCGCTTGGCCCCGAGACCTTCGACGAACTCTGCGTCCTGCTCGACGGCCGCGTCGTCACGCACGGTCACCCCAGCGAGGTGCTGGGAATCGCCGGTACACGCGAGCTGCGGCTCACGAGCGTTGGCGAAGCCGCCATGCCCAAGATCCAACGCGCGATCGAGGCGCTCGGCGGACGCGTCGAGAGCGACGGGCCGGCGCTGCGATCGCTGGGCTCGCTGCTCGCCGAAGTCCAACGACGGACCAAGTCGAGCCTATGAACGCCCGGGCCACCCTCGCCGCCGCCCGAGTCACGATGGCGCACTTGGTGAGCGGCACCGCGCTCGCGCTCCACGGCTTCGTCGCGCTCGCGCTCTGGCTCGTCGGCACGGCGCGCACACTCCCGAGCGACGCCAGCGCCTGGGCCGCGCGCGGCCCGTTGCTCGCGCTGCTGTTCTGGTTGCCAGGCATCTGGGTCGCGGCCAAGCTGCGCAGCGCCTGGCCAGCGCTCGGCCCCGGCGACGAAGCCGTGCGTTGGCTCCGACTGAGCGGCAGGACGCAGGTCGCGCCGCGGCTCGGCGCCTCGCTCGGCGGCGTGGCAGCGCTCGTCGCGCTGCATGTGTGGGTGGCGATCCTGGCCAGCGCCGGCAGCGTCGCCGGCGCTGGGAGACCCGAGTTCCGTCGCGCGATCGAGCTACACGCCCAGGGCACCATTCTCGCGCGAGCCGGGCAGCGACAGACACTCGAGATCCCGGCGATCCGTTCGCGCGCGCGCCTTCGCCTCGAACCCCGCTATTTTTTCGGGCCCAGCGAGCTGCGGGCTCCGGTTCGGCTGACCGTGCGGGTTCCGGAAGAAGCCATCCCGCGGAAACTACGGCTGCCCGACTTCGGCGCCGCAGCCGAACTCCAGCTCGAACGAGCCGACGCCGGCACACTCGTGATCGAACGTACGAGCGACCGCGGCCCTCCGGTGTCGTTCGCACGAGGCAGAACGGTCCTGCGCACGAATCCGATCCCACTCGGATGGGCCATGCTGGCGCTGGCCATCCAGCATCTACCATGGGCCCTGCTGCTCGTGCTCGGCGCCCTGGCCACGTCGACCCTCCTGGGCGCCGGCGTGCAGACGATCTGCCTGCTCGGCGCCACACCGACTCTGGCGATGCTACCGCTCTTCCCCGAGACGTCGGCGGCGCGACAACTCGGCGAAGCGACGATCTCTGCCCCGAGCCTGGCGCCCGTCTTCGTCAGCGTCATCGCAGCGCTCTGGTGCCTCGGGTGCATCCCGTTCGGGTTCCCGGACCGCCGGTTCGAGGCTCGATGAGGCTCGGAACCACAGGAAAGCGCCTCCTCGGCCTCGCCGCCATTGCCGGCGGGTTGCTTGTGCTGCGCCCTCTCATGTCCACGACCATGCCGGGTACTTCGGCCTGGCTCGAGCTGACGGGCCCCTTCCGAACCCTGCCCCTCCCCTTCGTCTGGAGCGCGTGGAACGCGGCAAACCGCCGTCATGACGTGGCCGGGATCCGTGCCACGGGGCGCTGGCTGACCTGGCTCAGCCCGCAACGGCGGGATCTGTTCTTGGGCCACGCCTGGGACCTGGCGCACAACCTCGCGTCCTTGGAGTCCTCGCCCGAACGCCGGGCGCGCCTGCTGCTGGAAGCCGTGGACCTCCTCGACGAGGGCTTGCGTCTGCACCCGCGGACCTGGCTCTTCCCTGCCCATGCCGGATTTCACCTGCAGACGTGCGCCGAGCATGACAGCGCGCTGATCCCGGTGTTCCAGCGACTGACCGGCCAAGACCCCCTACAGTTGGCGAAACGCTACTTCCAAGCGGCACGCCGGCTCGCGCCCGGAATCCGCTGGCTTGCCTGGCAAGAGGCGCTCAGCGACGAGCTCTCGGCGGTGCTCGCCTTTCTTGCTGGCGACCGGCAGGCGGCCAGCCAACAGCTACGACATGCGATTGCCCTCCGAACGGCCAACCCAACCCGTCGCGCGCTGCTCGAGCGCACGGCTGAGGCCATCGAACGCCGCCTGAGCCGTTTGCCGCGGGATTTGTCAGCCAAGCTCCGAAAAGACCCGGTCCTCAGCCGAATAGCGGATAGATGGCAGTAGCCTGACGCGATCCGAATCCCGTTGAACTTGCCTCGGTTCGGTGCTGGCCGCTACGCTCCTCAACTTACGCTGAGGCCGATCCGCTGCTCGAAACGATCCTCCAATACGTCGAGACCTACCCTTACCTGGTCTTCGTCGGCTTTCTGATTCTGTGCGGGGTTGGGCTCCCGTTGCCAGAAGAGGTGATCCTGGTGGCCGCCGGCTACGCCTGTTACCACGGGCATGCTGACCTGGTGCTCGCCTGCGCAGCGTGTGGCGGAGCGATCCTGGTCGGCGATTCGATCCCGTTCGTCCTGGGTCGCGTGTTTGGAGCCAAGCTGCTCCGCGTCCGGCTGGTCCGATCGTGGATCAGCACCAAGCGCCTGGCGTTGTTCGACAGCTGGTTCCAGAAGCACGGCAGGCTCACGATCTTCGTAGCACGCTTCCTGGCCGGCATCCGCGTCCCGGCATTCTTCGCCGCGGGCACCATGCGGACGTCCGTTGCGCGCTTCGTGGTGATGGACGGCCTCGGTATCCTGATCGGCGTGCCGGCCTTCATCGCCCTGGGCTACTTCGGCGGGGAGCACATCGACGTCGTCCTGGACTGGGTTCGGCGTCTCGAACAAGGGATCCTCATCCTGCTCGGCGTCGGCGTCGTCACGGGCCTCGGGATCTGGTTTTGGTATCACCGGCGTCGCAGCCGAAAGATCCTTGGCGAGGAGGTCTCGGAGACCTTCGTCGAGGGGCCTACAAGCGCTGAGGCACAGGCATCGGTCCAGACTCCGTCCGCAGACAAGGCTGCCCCAGCACCACCATCACCTTCTCCCGATCGGGATAAAAACGACGCCGTTTCCGAGGATGCACCAACAAGTCTTGAGCCTCCCCCGGGGCAGCGCTAGTTTTCCCGGCCAATTCGGCCGGCACGCTAAAGGAACACGTCCATGCTCATCGCCTTTCAGATCATTGCGATTGTCCTCGCAATCGTAGCCCTCGTCTACGCAAGGACGCTCTTCGGCGAAATTATGTCGAAGGACGAGGGCTCTGACCTGATGAAGAAAATCGCACGTCAGATCCAGGAGGGCGCCCTGGCGTTCCTCAAGACGGAATATCGGGTCCTGGCAGTCTTCGTCGCGATCATCGCCATCATCTTCATCATCGTGCCGACGCTCGGCTTCCAGACCGCGCTGGCGTTCGTCTTTGGTGCCACGGCATCGGCGTTCGCGGGTTGGGTCGGAATGCACACGGCAACTCGCGCAGCGGTGCGCACGACCCAGGCGGCGACTCAATCGCTCTCCGGGGCGCTCGACATCGCGTTCGCGTCCGGGACAGTCATGGGACTGAGCGTCGTTGGACTCGGGCTTGGAGGCCTCACGGTCTTCACGCTGATCTACGGCGCCGACGTCGACGGGCTCAACCACGTGCTCGGCTTCTCGTTCGGGGCGTCCTCGATCGCGCTGTTCGCGCGCGTCGGCGGTGGCATCTTCACCAAGGCAGCGGACGTCGGCGCCGACCTCGTTGGCAAGGTCGAAGCGGGCATCCCCGAGGACGATCCGCGCAACCCAGCCGTGATCGCCGACAACGTCGGTGACAACGTCGGCGACGTCGCCGGCATGGGTGCCGACCTATTCGAATCCTACGTTGGTTCCATCATCGCAACCATGCTTCTCGGCGCAGCTGTCGGCGTGGGAGACTCGGCCAAGACCGCACTGGCAGTTTTTCCTCTCGCGCTGTCAGCGCTCGGCATCGTC
>CAYSWE010000166.1:0-9056 GCA_964434515.1 uncultured Phycisphaerales bacterium
AACGGGCGCGGTAGTCGGCGAGCACCGCGGCGATGGCCTCGGCGCGAGCGGCTTTGCCGGTTTCTTCGATGGCGCGTTGGAGCGGCTCGACGCACGCTGCGCGCAAGCGCTGTTGCCACGCTGGGTCGATCTTTGCGGCCTCGAATGGCCGCTTCGCCTTGCCGCAGACCGCGCGCCAAGAATCGATCTGCCCGCGGATTTTGGCGAGCGCGTCGATGGTTGCAAGCAGATGGTCGAGCAGGGGCTCCTCCGGAAGCTCGCGTGCTTCGCCCTCGACCATCACGAGCCCGTGCGGGCCGACCGACACCACCAACTCGGCCGTGGCCTCCTCGCATTCCGCCCCGACCGGCACGAGCGTCGTGCGGTCGCGGTAGAGTGCGCTGCGCACACCAGCGACAGGCCCGTCAAACGGAATGTCCGAGAGATGCAACGCGGCTCCCGCACCGAGCAAGGCGAGGCTCACCGGGTCACCGCCAGCGACACTCGAGAACACGGTTGCCTGGATTTGAACCTCGGCCCGATACCCGTCAGGAAAGAGTGGGCGGAGCGAGCGATCGATGACGCGGCAGGCGAGCACCTCGTCGTCCGAGATGCGGCCCTCGCGCCGTTGGAAACCGCCGGGGATTCGCCCGCCACCGGCCATTTTCTCGCGGTAGTCCACGGTCAGCGGGAAGAAGTCCGCGCCCGGGCGCGCCTCGCTGGCACCCACGACCGTCACGAGCACCACCTGATCGCCTTCCCGCACGAGTACCGCCGCGTTCGCCTGCCTGGCGACGCGGCCGGTCTCGAGCCGGACGCTGCGTGTGCCGAACTTCAGTTCGAGTTCGAATGCTTCCGGGATTTGCATGCCAGAACGGTAGCCGATTGGTCGATGAGAGGAACGCTCGGCCTTTCCGTGGCGTTTCATCCCTGGCACTGACGCTGTGACCCCATCCGACCGGCGTATTCCCTGGCGTTCCCTCATCCTCTGGCTGCTCCTCCCGGCGCTTTGCTTGCGCATCGCGGTGGTGCTGTTCGCCGCTCAGGATCCGATCGTTGCGTATCCGTTCGGTGGCGGGCTGTCGTACGCGAAGTGGGCCCTCGAGATCACGCGGGGAGACTGGGTCGGAGCCGGTCGCCCGGTGTTCTACCAGGCGCCGCTGTATCCCTACGTTCTTGCCGGCCTGCAGGCGCTGGGCTCGGGATTCTATCCGTGGCCGCAGCTCGTCAACGTCGTGGCCGGCGTCGTCGCGGTGCTGTTCGTGTTTCTCACCGCCCTGCACCTGTTCGGACGCCGTGCTGCTTGGATTGCCGGTGGCGCCGGCGCCCTGTGGGGGCCGGCGATCATGTATGAGAGCCTCATCGACAAGGTGTCGCTCGCCTTCGCGCTGACCGCGGCCGTGGGTTATGTGTTTGTGCGTCTCTTCGATGCGGCGCGCACGGAGCCGAAACTCGCGACGAAGGCGGTCCTGGCCGGCGTACTGCTCGGCCTGGGTGCCATGTTGCGTGAGAACCTGCTCCTCCTCGCTCCGGTTGCAGTGATCTGGATCGGCGTTGCCCGTTCGGCGCGCACAGCGGTCGCGCTGGCGCTGGGCGTACTGCTCGGCATCATTCCGGCACTGGCTCATAACGTCGCGTTCGGCGGCGAGTGGATGCCGACGACGTATCAGGGCGGAACCAACTATTGGATCGGCAACCGGCCCGGAGCGGACGGGACCTATCATCCACTCATCGAGGGGCACGGCGATCCGATCCACGAAGAGAAGGACGCGCGCACGTTGGCTGCAAGCGTGTTGGGCATGGCGACCGACGACATTCGAGCACATCAGGTGCAGAGCTACTGGTTCGGTCGAGCCTTCGCCTTCGCTGCGCGGGATCCGTTTGCGTGGCTCGTGCTGCAGTTCCGTAAATTGCAGTGGTTCCTGTACCACGCCGAAGCACCGGACTCAGTGGCCTATGACGCGTTCCGAGTCGGACGGCCATGGTTGCTGCCGTCGCGGCTCATGTTTGGGCTGTTGCTGCCGCTTGCCGTGCTCGGATTCGTGTTTGCCCGCCGCAACGCCGCCGCCCGTTTCCTCGCGGCCCTCGCCGGCGTTCTCGCGGCCTCTGTCATTGCGTTTTACGTCGTCGGCCGGTACCGGCTTGCGACCGTGCCATTCCTGATTCCTTTGGCCGCCTACGGCGTCCTTGGTTTGCGTGATCGGCTTCGTCCTGTCGTCTTCGCCGCTGCCGCGGCTCTGCTACTACCGTCGCAGATGTGGTTGCTGGGACGACACCCGGCACCGCTTGATGCGACCAACCAAGAGGCATTGCTTTGGCTGAACCGCGGCGTCGCGCTCGGCAACTGGAGGAGTGACAAGGGCCCGGCGATCGACGCCTTTTCTAAGGCGGTGGAACTCGAGCCCAGGCTCGTGTCGGCGCACAAGTCCCTTGTGCGTCTTCTGCTCGATCCATCGCAGAGGGACTACGCGCGTGCGTTGCGGCACTGCGAGGCCGCCGTGCGGCTCGTTCCAGCCGATCTCGAGGCACGTCACAACCTTGGCTACTGCCTCATGAAACTCAATCGACTCGAGCGCGCCGAGAAGCAGTTCCGCCTGGTGCTCGAGAGCGCCGGCGCGGAGACCTCGCCGCTCACCGTTCAGCAGCTGGCGATCGTGCTCGACAATCGCGGGAAGCATACCGAAGCCAACAAGCTACGTTCGCGTTTCGGGGTCGAGCCGCCGAAGTAACGCGCCGCGCGAGTTCTTACCCGCTCAGGCCGGGAAGAACTCTTCACCACCGACGATCGCGGCCTTGAGCAGCGCGAGGTTGGCGCCTCGGTTTTCGTCCTGCTCACCGTGCGTGAGATAGCCGAAACGCAGCCGGCGGCAGGCTAGGTAGACCGCGCTGGCGCGCATGGACCATTCGCAGCGCACACGGTCCGAGCCGAACTGCTCACCGAGGAAGCGGAGGAATAGATCGCGCTTCCATTCCTTCGGACGCTTGCTGTGGATCCAAAACCAAGTGAAGTCGTGCTCCCGGGAGCCCGTTCCGATGCGTTCGAAGTCGACGAGAAACGGCCTGCCGTCTGGGTCGACCAGAATGTTTTCTTCCGTGAAATCGCCGTGTACGGGGACCACCGGGCGCGTTTCGCACCAGCGCATGGCTTGACGATAGAACTCACGGATCGTGGCCCAGGTCTCTTCGCCGACGACGAAGATCAGCGGTTCGTACATCAAGCGCACGACGCGGTCGCGCAACGATGTGATGTCCCAACGCATGAGCGGGAAGTTGCGCCGCCCGGTGAGGCGGGCCATGGGGAGGGCGCGGAGTCGTTCGAGAAGATCGAACACGGTTTCCGCGCAGAGGGCTTCGGATCGTGGCCCGACCGACGGGGCGATGTGCTCCAGCAGCACCCAGCCCGGCGGATCGCGCGGGTCCATCATGATGGTGCGCGGTGCTGGCAGCTCCCGCCGCGCGTTGTCCCACGAGTCGAGGAAGCTGTAGAACGCGACCTCGCGTCGCGCGTAGTCGGCGATGTTGACTTCTGGTGGGTAGAACCTGCCCTCCTCCGGCGGTACGAAGTACTTGAGCAGGAAGCTCTGGCCGTCGGAGCTGTGACACGGCAAGAGCACGGAGCTGTGGTGTCCCGAGATCGGGCGTGGCGCTGGCGCCGGCCCTTCTTCGATGCCGAGTTCGTCGAGGACGCGCTTTGCGCTGTCCCATGCTGTGGAGGCGACCGCCATATGGCTCCTCTATCGGCCAGTTGCGGCGTGGAAGCAAAGACGCAGTGCTTGCGTGCGGCTATTTCGTTGCTTCGAACACGACGCCCATATCCTTCGGCTTGTCCTTCTTGAGGCGCGCGAAGAAGTGGTTCACGCGGACCCGCGTGTGCTTTGTCCCAGCAGCTTTGGCGAGCGTCGTGCTGAGCGAGGTGCCGAGCTTCAGAGGCTCTTTCGCGGTGATCTTCGACACCGAAGAGCCCAGCACCTTGCCGCCCTCACCGAGCAGCGCGAACTCGACCGAGAAGCTGCGCAGCGTCAGGCCAGGCAGACGGTGGCCCGCGAGGTTCTCGAGCCGCATCGTGACCTGGCCGTCTTTCTCGCTCGTGTGGAACTCGAATGCCTTGGCCATCATTTCGGGGCTCGATCCACCGACGAACACGTGGCGGTGCGTCATGCGCTTGGGACCGGACGGCTTGCCGGTCTTGGGGTCGACCGCGATGTGCCGTTCGATTTCTGGCATGTGGCACTTCTTGCAGCTCTTGCCCTTCGCCTCGAGGCCCGCCCGCTCGAAGTCGACGCCGAGCGAGATCACCGGCTTGGGCGTGATGCGGTGGCAGCTCTGGCAGAGCGGAACGCCGCTCCCCGTGAACAGGTCCGATTGGACCGACGTGTGTGCGTCCGTCTTTGCGCCCCATGGGCCATGCACCTTGCCTTCGTGCACGTGGCACGTGGCGCATGTGACACCCTCATCCAGATTGTTCTTGCGCATCTTGGGCCGCTTGGGCGCGACTGCGATTACGGGCGTGGGCGCATGGCAGCGATGGCAGGACTTGGGCTTTTTTTTCTTCGCTGCCCAGGCTTGATAGATCTCGTCGGTCCAAGAATGAGCGTGGACCGACTCCTTCCATTCCTTGTAGATTGCCTTGTGGCACTCGCCGCACGACTTCGCACGCGTGTCGAGTTTGCCCTGCGTGCACGTGGCTGCCGTCGGGGTGGCGTTGGGTGAGTGGGCGAGCGTGCCAGCGACCAGCGCCAGCGGCAGAGCGAGAAAGCGTGCGTTCATGCTGCCCATGATAGCCGGGCTGTCAGCGAGCCAGCCAGGACAACACCAGGCGAACCACCTCGCCGTAGCTATGGATTCCGGATCGTACGCCCTGCGAACGTAGGACCTTGTCGTAGACGACACGTTGCACTCGCGCTAGCCGCCTGGAGTAGTATACGGCCCACCGGCGTGCCATCCGGCGTCGGTCTTTCTGGACCTCTGGCCCGGCTGTTTGCCTCAGTTGGCGGGCGAGCGTTGGGTTGGCGGCGGAGGCGAACGTTGCCAGCAGGGCAACGTGTCCCGCATAGCGAAGCATCGGTTCCGGGGACCGTGTGCAGGCGAGCCACGCCACGAAGTTGGCCTCGTCCTCGCTGGCGAACCCGGCCAGGTGGGCGACTTCGTGCGCTGCGACGGAGGCAAGCTGGATTGGGTCGAGGCCTGGATCGACGTTGGGTTCCTGGGTGAACGGCGAGAATACCCCCGACACGCCGAAGTGCATCAGGATCCCTGTCGGGATGACCTGCTTGACGGTCGTTGGCGGCAGCGCCGACGCCCCCAGCTCCGGCAGGACTCTTCGGACGGCTTCGACCGCCAGCGCGCGGATCGTGGTGGCATCGAGGCCCGCAGGGACGGTACAGCGGCTGTCGCGCGCATCCCGCGCGCAGGCCAGCGCTGCCTTCTGGAACGCCGCCGGGGAGTTCACGGCGACAAGCCCGAGACGCGCGGAGAGTGGCGGTCGGTGATAGAGCCAGCCGAAGCCCAACAGGTAGACGTGAGCGCCGATGGCGAGCGCGACGGCTAGCGCGCGTGCGGCTCGCTTGGCAGCCCGTGGCCTCCGGATTACCGTGAGAGTTGCGGCGGCAAGTGCTAGCCCGACGACGCCCACGACGACGATCTGTCCGACCGAAAACGGGAACACCGAGAGTGGCGCCCCGAGGACCCAGCGCATGGCCGGGAATACCGCGTGCGCGTGGACAGCTTCGACCCAGGCCGCCGGGATTGGCAGGAAGAGGTAGACGAGGACGTGAAGGGCCGCGGTGACGAGGAGGAGCTTCAAAGAGTCGCACACATTTGGATGCCAGTGGCACGGGGAGTTGGGTTCAACGATGCGCGAGTCCATCCCCAGTCGTCAAGGCGGATGCTCCGTATGGTCGAACAAGGATCAGAGCGGAGCTTGCCAAGCCTCGCTTGTCAGGACTCGTTTGTCAGGAGTAGGGGGTGACCGGCGCCGGCCGCCCTCGCTTTGCCCAAGGGGACGCACGGCCACACATGGCTGAGATCGAGGACATCCAATCCAGTTCCACCGAAGCGAAGATCGTGGACCTCTCCGCGCGGATCCTCGAGACCGTGAAGTCCATGCTCGACGTTCGCGAGGGCCAGGCGGAGAAGGACTTCGAGCACCTCTTAGCGCGGGTCAAGGATCTTTTCGCTCGTAGGCACTCGCTCACCGCGCCCGGTGGTGAGACCAAGGACATGCTTGTCGAGGTCTTGTTCGGCCGGGTCACGCGCGGCTTTGGTCGGTTCTACGACAATGCCCGCATCATGGGTGATCCGCAGAAGGCCGCGGAGTTCCTTCTGGGCACCGTGCTGACTGGCGCGGCTCTCGCTGAATTCGCCCACGTCATCGATCGCGTGCTCATGGAAGAAGGTGCGGCGAAGGACTATCACCTCGCCGGGAGGGCCGATTTCATTTCGCTCGACGAGCTGTTGCAGTTGCTCGCGGCAGGCAAGCACACCGGGCTCCTGAGCCTGCACAGTCCGCAGAGTCGGCTCGACATCTTCTTCAAGGATGGTCAGATCGCGTTCGTCGATCCGCATTCGCTCAAGCAACGGATGATCGCCGGTCGCGGCCTCAACCGTTGGCGCGAGATCCCGCAGGACTTGCTCAACGAGGCGAACGAGATTCGCTCGACGCATCGTGTGCCAGTCCTCCTCACGCTGCGGGAGCGCGGATTCTTTGCGGAAGCGGGGTTCGGTGAGCAGCTGCGTCGCATTGGTACGGAGCTGATCTACACGTACTTCCAAGATGGAAAGAACTGCGCGTTCGGCTACGAGGCCATGGACACGCTGCCGGACTTCGTCGAAGAGAACCGGTCGAACATCGCCATCATGCCGTTGCTGCTCGAGGGCCACAAACGCATCGATGACTGGCGGCGGATCCGGCGCGTGTTCCCGGACCTGGACGAGCCGATCCAGCCGACCGAGAACATGATCCAGTGCCTCGGGACGCTCTCCTTGGATGTCGTTGAGATCAAGGCCCTCACCCTCGTCAACGGGCACAACTCATTTGTCGACATTGTTAGCGCGACCGGGCTCAATAGTTTTGATCTCGGAATGATGCTCGTCGGATTCGCGCGCGAGGGCGTGATCATTCCGCCCGGCGGCGAGGACAGTCTGTTCGACGAAAACCTGAGCTTCGAGGAGTCGATCGAGGCAGCGAGCGAAGCGCTCGATGCCGCCGAGGCGTTGGAGGCAATCCCGGAGAGCCTCGATTCCGTGTTCGGTCCCGACGAGGACGGGTTTGGCCTCAGCTTCACCAAGGCGGCGCGCAAGGAAGGTGACGAGTAGCGGCTGGACGACGTTTCGTCCGGGTCGGATTCCGGAGCGACGCCGGGTGAAGATCTGGCTGCCGAGGAGTATCCTGGCTGTCGCGTGGAGTGTTTGTCTTCACGTCCCCTTCTCCTCTCGTCCACGCCGCCCCAACGAATCTCGGAGAGAGCAATGCGAGTGACCGCTACCGTCATGTTTCTTTGTACCCTTGTTGCGAGCCCACTCGCGGCTGAGACCCAGCACGAGCGTCCAGCGGGGATGCTCGTGCAGGGGCAGCGCGGCTGGCTCGGCATCACCGTCGAGAGTCGGGACGATGACGCAGCACGGGTCGTCGAGGTCGTACCGGGGTCGCCTGCGGCTCGCGCGGGTGTCCATGTCGGCGACGAGATTCGTTCGATCAACGGGGTGGACGTGGACGATGTCGACGCTGTCATCGCGCGCGTGTCGAAGATGCGTGTTGGACAGAGCGTTCGTCTCGCGGTGCGGCGCGGTGATCGCAAGCTCATGCTCAGCTGCACGCTTGGTGTCCGGCCGGGAGAGTCGGACCGCGGGCCGAGCGCCCACAAGGGTGCAAAGAAGCCGCAGAAGCACGTTGCGCCAAGGGGGACGAGTAAGAAGCCCGGCTTCCTAGGTGTCTCGCTCGCCGCGGCCGACGAGGGGGTTCGCATTGTCAGCGTCGTTCCTCAGAGCGCCGCGGCACGCGCCGGTCTTCGCACGGATGACGTCATTCTGACCTGCGGGAAGCAAAAGGTTTCGCGCGTTCAGGACGTCGTTCGCTCGGTGCGCCGCGCCGGCGCTGGCGGCAAGATCGAGATGTTGCTGCGCCGCGGCGATCGGCGGCGGAAAGTCGTTGCGACGCTCGGGGCAGCGATGCCGATGCCCGGCGGTGGACGGATCGTGGTTCGTAAGCCCGATGCTCCCCAGCGATCGCCCAAGACCAAGCCGACGCGTCGCAGCGGCGTTGCCGTTCGGACCGCCCGGCGCTCGCCTGCAAAGTGGTACACAAACTTTGCCGAGGCGAAGAAGGTCGCAGCTCGGACCCACAAGCCGCTGCTGATCGACTTCTACGCAGATTGGTGTCGGCCGTGCAAGATGCTGGAGAAGAGCTTCGCGTCGAGCGCGAGCCAATCGGCTCTGGGGCGCGTCGTCGCCGTGCGGGTGGATGTCGACAAGGAAGAGCGGCTGGCCGACAAGTTTGGAGTCAGCACGATCCCGCATGTCGTCGTGATGCACGCCACCGGGAAGAAGCTCGGCGAGTTCACTGGCTACCTGCCGGCGGACATGCTGGCCAAGCGCCTGAGTGGATTCCTCAAGGAGGCACGTGGGTCGCGTGGCCTCCAGGCAGAAGCGAAAGCAAGGAAGTCGGGCAGAGCCGCAGTGCCGCCACCGGTGCCACTGAGGATTGCCCGCGCGAAGGCTGCCCGCGCTAAGGCCATGGCGGACGCGCGGCGGGCTGTGGTTGCGGCCGGGGTAAAGCGGGCCAAGGCCGCGGCCAAGCGACGAGCCAACCGCAAGAAAGCCCCGCGCACGGTGGCTCGTTCTGGTCGCGCGCGTGCCGGAGATCTCCGCACCATGATCCGTGAGCTCTTGGACCGTCAGAAGCGCCTGGACCGTAAGATCGATGTGCTGATCGAGCGGGTGCAGCGTCTCGAGCGGCGGCACAAATAAGCCACAAACGGCGCGCGGGCGGACCCGGGCCCCGTGGACTACCCGCGCGGCTCTTCGGTCCCGTCGCGCAACGCCTGGGCGCGCTCGGCTTCTGCGGGCGTCAGCAGGTCGCG
>CAYSWE010000167.1:0-9006 GCA_964434515.1 uncultured Phycisphaerales bacterium
GGAGATTGGCGCCTATCTCGACTCGGTTGGTGCGAAGTACCGGCGCTTCGATCCGGGCGAGCGCGGTGGTGACGAGTTGGCCGACGCGGTGGCTGGGCTGATTGCCACTGAAAACGTCGTTGGTCGCATGGCCGGGCGCATGGAGTTCGGCCCGCGCGCGCTCGGCAATCGGTCGATCCTCGGCGACGCGCGTTCGCCCAAGATGCAGACGGTGATGAACCTCAAGATCAAGTTCCGCGAGTCGTTCCGGCCGTTCGCGCCGAGTGTCATGCGCGAGCATGTGCATGAGTACTTCGTCACGCGCGAGTGTGAGGACAGCCCCTACATGCTGGTCGTGGCGCCGGTCCAGGAGGACAAGCGGGTTGCGACCAATGGTGCGTTGACCGGCCTTGATAAGCTCAAGCAGGCGCGCTCGGAGGTGCCGGCGATCACGCACGTCGACTACTCGGCGCGCATCCAGACGGTGGATCGCGAGCGGCACGAAGGCTACTACGACATTCTGTCGAAGTTCCATCAGCGCACCGGCTGTCCGATTGCGATCAATACGAGCTTCAACGTTCGTGGTGAGCCGATCGTGTGCACGCCCGAGGACGCCTATCGGTGCTTCATGGTCACCAACATGGATGCCCTTCTGATCGAGAACTACCTGCTGCTCAAGACCGAACAACCCGAAGCCAAGCAGCGCGAGATCGAAGAACACTTGTCCAAATTCGAACTGGATTGATATGGCTCTCGTCGAACTCAACCTGAAGCCGACCAAGCGCGAACTGGACCAGTTTGGTCTCGGTGCCACGCTGATCTACGGCCTGCTTGGCTGGTGGATCTGGACCAAGAAGGGCTTCCTTTTCTGGACGTTTCCGGGCGCGGCGCCGACGGTGGCGATCGTGCTTTGGGTCATCGCCGGACTTTGTCTGCTCGACTCACTCGCGGGCTATCTGCTGCGGAGCAAGGTCCAGGTCATCAACCGTCCGGTCTTCCTGGCGACCACGATTCTGCTGTTTCCGATCGGGTTCGTGCTCTCGTGGGTGTTGCTCGGCGTATTCTTCTATGGAATCCTCACCCCGGTGGGGCTGTTCTTCAAGCTCACCGGGCGTGATGCGCTCGAGCGTCGCTTGGAGCCTTCTGCCAAAACGTATTGGAAGAAGTGTCGCCCGGTGAAGGACTCCAGTCGTTATTTCAAGCAGTTCTAGAGGCGCCGGCGACGGCTGCAAACGCAACGAACCATGAACGAAGGCAAGAAGTCGGCATTCGAAGAGCAGGCCGGCGACAAGCGTAGCTCGCTGGTCGGCGAGTTTTGGGAGTTCCTATCGGAGAACAAGAAGTGGTGGTTGTTGCCAATCATCATCGTGTTCTTGGTGTTCGGACTGGTCTTGGTGCTCGGCAGCACTCCGCTGGGGCAGTTCGTCTACACGCTGATTTAGTGGCCTGACGCAGAAGTTCAGCACATATCTTTCGGGCCCTCGGCACCGCTGACTCCGAAATCTATCCACCGAACTTCTGCGAAACACCACTAGAAACGCGGCCGCCCTAGCGGACGCGGCGCTGGACGTGCAGCAGATCGGCTAGTGCTTTGGCGAGGGCCTTGCCCGCGACCGCGTTGCCGCGCGTGTTGAAGTGCGTGTCGCGCAGATGGTAGACGTGCCGCTTTCCGTCGCTGAGCTTGGGGACCCGACGTAGCTTCGGCAGCAGGTCGACGTACGGGAGCTTGGCCGCGTCGAGCCTGGCGCGGATCTCGCGCTGCGCGATGTCGCGCAGGACGGACTCGGTGTCGTCCGCCATCGTCAGTTCGTCCCAAAGCTCGTCTTCGACCTGGTACTCATCGGGGATCAACAGGAAGAGCAGCGGCGTCGAGCCGCACAGCTGCTGCAGTTCGCGGATGTCGGCGGCCAGCTTGGGGTAGGCCTTGCGCGCGTTCCAGTCCTGCACGCCGCGCACGCGCTCGAGCTCGATCGCGAGGAAGCGCGCTTTGGAGAACGTGCCTTGCTCGAGCAGCGGGTCGTAGACCCAGGGGAAGTGGGCGGCGATTTCGGCCTTGGTCGTTGCACGCGCAGCGTTCTGTCCCTGAACGCTGCCGAGCGTTCCTTCGCGGAACTTGCGTTCGCCAGCAAGCCGCGCCAGGCGACGTGGTAGCAGATAGAGCAGGATGTTGCCGCGGTCGAAGAAGCGCCGCAGGGTCCGGTGCGCGACTCGGGCCTTTCCGGCCTCGACTACGTCGTTGCCGACAAACAGGCAGACGACCACGGCGTCCGGGTGCAGCGGCAGGGCGTCGTGTTTGAGCAGGTGGATGTACTCGGAGGGGCCGATCCCGCCGGCGCCGATGTTGTCGATCCGCACGTCGCGCAGGGCGCGCTCGGCCACCGTTGTAAAGTGCAGGGCATGGGGCACGACGCCGATACTGAACGAGTCGCCGATGCTGGCGACGAGCGTTTCGCCGGGTTTCTTGGGCTCGCGCCTGTCGTCGTAGTAGCCCTTGCCGTTCGCCGGGAAGCCCATGTGCAGTTCGCCGGGGCGCAGCCGGTAGCGATCGAGCCGGTCGAGCATGGAGCTGTCGACCTGGGTCAGCAGAGGAGTCGGCCGAAAGGCTTGGAACGTTCGCAGGCCGAACTCCGCGAGGAGCACCAGCGCACAGAGGTTGAAGCAAACCAGGTCGAGCAGCCGAAGCGCCCTGTTCGGCAGCCAGTGCCCAAGCCACGGACCCACGAGCACGAGTCCGGCGAAGGCTCCGAACGCGAGGCAGGTCGTGATGTCGAAGTAGAGCTTCCAGAACGGCTGCAGGAATCCGAGGAAAGCTACGGTAGCGGCGACCAGCACGTACATCAGAACACGGGAAGGCACGCGCACGTGGCGCGTCCGTAGGGTCCAGCCCAGTGCGACCAGCTGAACGAGCAGCGAACCGACCAGGACTCCGTGCACGAGCGGCAGACGGGCGCGGAGGCCGGCACCGATCTTGGAGGTTGTGGTGAACACGGCATACGTGGCGAGCCCGGACAGCACGAGTCCCGTGCCGAGGGCGAGCACTGCGATCACGAACCAGGGAGAGCGTCGTGTGGCGGACATGATGGGCCCAGCATGCCGCCACGCCGCGCCAACAGCTGGCACTTTCTGCCGTCCCGTGTAGAGTGCCTACCGTTCGCTCGGGGCGCAGGCGCAGTTCTGCTGAGAAGGACCCGTGGAACCTGACCCGGTTTGTACCGGCGTAGGGAAGCGATGGCGCGTTCTCGACGCTGGCAGCCGCAATGGAGAATGCGCATGACATCGTCGACTCGCCCTGATCTTCCGCTTCGTGGTGCCGGTAATCCGTCGGCCAAGGCCGCGGGCACGACGCCGGGGAGCTTTGCCAATGCTGCCGACGTGGGGGGGGCGCTGGCCTTCTCCTCGCCCGACACTCCTGGCATGCCGCCGCCGTCGCCGCTGACCGCGTGGGACTTCAACCCGGCACCACGCGATGCTAGCCGTGCGATCACGCAACTCGAGCGCGCGCGTCTCGGCGAGGTCACACCCGAGATGCAGCGTGTCGCTGCGGCCGAGCCACATCTCACGCCGGCGCAAATCTGTGACGAGGTCGCGGCCGGTCGCATGGTCATCCCCGCCAATCGCGTGCACCTGTCCTATGAGCTCGAGCCCATGTGCATCGGCCGCGCGAGCAAGACCAAGGTCAACGCCAACCTCGGCGCGTCCCCGGTGAGCTCAGGCACCGACGCCGAGGTCGAAAAGATGCGTTGGTCGGTGCGTTGGGGTGCGGACACGGTCATGGACCTGTCGACCGGCGGTGATCTCGATGCCTGTCGTGAAGCCATCTTGCGCCGCAGCACCGTCCCGATCGGCACTGTCCCGATCTACTCGATGATTCTCAACCGTCGCATCGAGGACCTCGACGCCAAGATCGTGCTCGAGACGCTCGAGCATCAGGCGAAGCAGGGCGTCGACTACTTTACGATCCATGCTGGCGTGCGCATGGGACACCTCAAGTATGTCAAGGAGCGCCTCATCGGCATCGTTTCACGCGGCGGGTCGCTGCTCGCGAAGTGGATGATCCATCACAACCGTGACAATCTTATGTACACGATCTGGGACGACATCTGCGACATCATGCGTGAGTATGACGTGACGTTTTCGATCGGCGATGGATTGCGGCCCGGCGGTCTCGCGGACGCGACCGATGACGCGCAGCTTGCCGAGTTGGAGACGCTCGGCGAGCTCACGGAGCGCGCCTGGGCGAAGGGTGTGCAGGTCATGGTCGAAGGGCCTGGTCACGTATCGTTCGATCAGATCGAATACAACATGAAGCTGCAGCGGACGCTGTGCCACGGCGCGCCGTTCTACGTGCTCGGTCCGCTGGTGACCGACGTGTTCCCCGGCTACGACCACATCACGAGCTGCATCGGCGCGACTGCCGCGGCCTGGCATGGCGCCAGCATGCTCTGCTACGTCACGCCCAAGGAGCACCTGGGCCTGCCGAAGAAGGACGACGTCAAGCAGGGCTGCGTTGCCTACAAGATCGCCGCGCACGCCGCCGACGTCGCGCTCGGCATCCCCGGAACGCGCGACTGGGATGACGACCTGACCAAGGCGCGTGCCGCGCTCAACTGGGAGCAGCACTTCGACTTGGCGTTCGACTCGGACACCGCGCGCGCCTACCACGACGAAGACCTCGACGTGGACACGGACTTCTGTGCTATGTGCGGCCACGACTGGTGCAGCGTGCGGATCTCCAAGGAGATCGTCGCGTTCGCCTCCGGCAAAGACGCCGACTACCAGTGGGACCGCGCCCGCATCTCCGACGCGCTCAGCGCCGAGCAGCGCGAAATCCTCGAGAAGCGCGGCGTCCTGAGTCCGGCCGAGATCCACCATCTAGCCAGCAAGACCCGCGCGACCGTAGGCGCAGAGGCCAGCAAGGCCCCCTGCCACAGTGACCTAGCCGACCCCGAAACCGCAAAGCAGCTCCAAGCCGGAAAAAACGTGTCGTAGTCATTTTTTCCGTTCGGCCACCACCGAGCACGGAGACCTCGATTCCGCGCCGGAAGATCTCAAGTCGCGCTTGACAGTCAGACGAACTGTCTTAGGATTCTCTCAGACAGCTTGTCTGCTGTCTCGAATCCTGGCTCCCGACCGGAGATGCAACCTTGGCCCAAACTCGTCATGACGTGACCGACGCGGAACTCGCCGTGCTCGAGGTGCTCTGGGACCGGGGCGATTCGACGATCCGGGCGATCACCGATGTGTTGTATCCGGATGGGGGTGTCGCGCACTACGCGACCGTGCAGAAGCTGCTCGACCGGCTCGAACGAAAGCGCTGCGTCGGACGCACGCGGGGGCCGGGCGCGCATGTGTTCGCCGCGCGGCTCGATCGGGACGCGCTGATCGAGTGGCGTCTGCGCGATGTTGCTGAACGCTTTTGCGATGGAGCGCTGGCGCCTTTACTGACCCACCTCGTGCGCGGACGCCACTTGTCCCAGAAGGACCGTCGGGCCCTGCGTTCGCTGGTCGAAGACCTCGATCGCCAGGACTCCGAGGAGGACGGCGGATGACACCCGTGGTCAGCGCGTTGCTCGCGAATGCCGTGGTCGTGGCAATCCTGGCGCCTTTGGTGTGGTTCGTTGCGCGTTCGCTCCGTCGGCCGGCAGTCAGCCACGCGCTCTGGCTCCTGTTGCTCGCGAAGCTCGTGGTTCTGCCTCTCGTCGAGTTCCCGCTCGGCGGGCTCTTGGCTGCACCAGCGATCCCGACCCTTCAGGTTCCGGTGATGCCGACGTCAGAGCTTCCGCCCGTCCTCGTTGACTTCCGGCCAGCGCTGGCATCGGTTACGGCTCCGGTTGCGCCGAGCGTCGGCCTCGACACCTTACTGCTAGGTTGCTGGCTGCTAGGCTCGATCGTCGTGCTCGCGTGGCTCACGCTGCGGCACGTCCGCTTCGTCTGCTTGCTGCGCCGCGTTGCGCGGCCGGCCCCACAGCTCAGCACGCGCACGGCAACACTCGCGCGTCGCCTCGGGCTACGTCGTGCGCCGCGCGTGCAGCTTGTCGCTGCAGCCATCTCCCCGATGCTCTGGGGTGGCGCGCTGCGACCTGCCGTGCTCATGCCGGAGCGGCTCTGGCGCGACCACAACGGCGACGAACTCGACAGCTTGTTGGTGCACGAGCTCGCGCACTATCGTCGGCGCGATCATTGGACGCGCTGGCTCGAACTCGTTGCGCTGATTGCGTTCTGGTGGCATCCAGCACTTTGGTTGCTGCGTCGCGAACTGCACGAAGCCGAGGAGGCGTGCTGCGATGCCTGGGTCGTCGAGGTCCTGCCTGGAGCCAAGCGCGCCTATGCCGATGCGCTCCTCGACGTTGTGGATTTTCTGTCTTTGGCAACGCGCCGGCTTCCGGTTGGCGCGAGCGGTATTGGACACATCAAGAGCCTGAGGAAGAGACTGACCATGATCATGAAACAAAACGTTCTCCATCGAATGTCGTTGCGCACTCGTTGCTCGTTCCTCGCGATGGCGGCGCTCCTGCTGCCGATCGTTCCGACGTTCGCGCAGCGACCCACCAAGCAGCACCACCACGCGAAGCAGGCCAAGAAGGAAGAGGCGAAAAGGCGGGTCGAGAAAGGAGTCAAGAAGCTCAAGCAAGCCAGCAACTCGCTCGAGGCGGCCTTGGACCGGCTTCGTCTCGCAAGAAAACGCGTCGAAGCACGCGGCGACCTCGCCAAGGTTCGCGACGCCCGCAGGGAGATCCGGAAGACTTCGGAGAAGCTCGCGGCCGTTCGTGCCGAGCTCGAGCACCGTCTCGCGCGCCAGCAGGCATCGGGTCGGCGGGAGGTCGAAGAGATCGAAGAGATCGTCGAGGAGCCAGAGGAAGTCGTGGAGGAAGAGGTCGAGCGCGAAGTTCGGCCGCGGCTTTCCCCGCTCGAGCGCGTCGTCAGACTCATGAAGGAGCGCAAGGCGCGCGGTGCGACCCAGCATTCCGACCAGAAGCAAGCGATCGATCTGGCGCTGCAGGCGCTCGCCAAGCACGGCGAGACCGGGATCGCGCTCCGGTTGCGTGCTGCATTGAAGTCTGCAGCGGGCGGTGGCAACACGGCAGCCAAGGAACGGGAGCTTGTGCGACAGGTCTCCATTCGAAGGCTCGAGCAGCGGCTGCGCATGCTCTCCGCGATGCTCGCGGACACCCGAGCCGAGTTGCGTCGGTTGCGCCGCTCGGGCACGCGCTGATCGGTCAACGGGCCGCGCGTCAGCTCGCGTCCGCGCCCAGCATCACTTCAGTTGCCTCGAGCAGGCTCGAATGAAAGCCCTCGGGGGCGCGCTGGCCGGGCGGGAACGCGTCGGCGTTCGGGATCTTGGGCCCCGTGACCGCCAGCGTGCGCACGCCGGCGCGCTGACCCGCCTCGATGTCACGCGGCGCGTCGCCGACGAGCCAACTCCGGTCGAGGTCGAGGCCCAGCGCACCCGCCGCGTGTACGAGCATGCCCGGCTCCGGCTTGCGACACGGACAAACGCGAGTCAACTGGGTCGTCCCTACTTCGGGATGATGCGGGCAGACGAAGATCGCGTCGATGCGCGCGCCGGTCGCCGCGTGCAGTTTGGCGTGGATCGCGTGCAACGTTCGCCAGTCGAACAGACCGCGAGCCAGGCCCGACTGGTTGGTGACGACCACGAGCGCGAAGTCCGCCGCCACGAGCCGAAGCAAAGACTCGGGAACGCCGGGAAGGATCTCGAACTCGTCGGGCGAAGTCACAAAACCGTTCTCTCGGTTGAGGACACCATCGCGATCGAGAAACACCGCGCGACGCAGGTCTGCGCCGCGCTGCTCCGCCGGGTCGATCACCGCGTGCCGCTCTCCGCTCGCGTGCGTCCCGGCTTGGGCTGGAACGTTCCCTCGCGGAACAGCCGCACGAACAAGTTGTGCGGGACATAGGTCCAGCGCAGCTCGAACGGGAACGCGAAATCCCCGAACGTCCAGAAGATCGGGAACGACCAGACGCCGTAGTCGGCCGCCCCGTCGTTCCACTTGCTCGTGTCCATCTTGGTGTAGTGCGAGACGATGCGGTCCTCGGGCTCGAACCCGGGTTTGCGCACGGTGACGACATGATTGTCGGCAAACGGGCCGCCGAGATCGAGCGTTGCCGGCGTGGTTTGCCCGGTGGGTTTGCCGTCGAGCAGGACCTCGGCGCCCTGTGGATTCGACGTGACAAACACGCGGCCGTCCCCCTCGACCCACAGGCACGACTGGGCGCACGCGACCCCGGCCAGGAGGGCGACGAGCCGGACGCGGCGGGCAAGACCGTGGAAGTGCATGGCGAACATAATGAACACCAGGAGCCTATCGGCCAAGAAGTCTATCGGAGTTGTCGCAATGTGGACGTGGCTCCAGCAAGGCCCCCGGCTCCGGGGATGGTTGGCTGCGTCGGCTCAGAGCGCGTGTGCGGCTGCCCACATCGCGCCCACGATCGCGACCATACTGACGCCGAAGCGTCGCACGTCGCGGAGGGTCGCCGGCGTGCAGCCGTCGCCGAGCGAGCCGCCGTAGCGGGTCACGTCCAGATACCGTGCTAGCACGACGAGGCCCACGACGATCCAAACCGCGATGCTCACGACGGACAGGATTGCGCTTTGTTGTTGGACGATGACCACGAGGAGGCCGGCAAGCAGCGCGTTGCCGCCGACCATCCAGGCGAACCGAAGCAGGCAGCCTGCGCCAGATTCGGTGGAGTCGTCGTGCGTGGCGGTGGGAGAATCGACACGCGGCGCGTCGTCGCTGGTTGGTTCGGTCACGTGACACACTTCCTGGAGAGTTCGGCGGGCGGCTTGGTTCGAGCCGTTTGTTGGCCGAGTATCGACCCGATTTCACCGTCGACCAGTCCACGAATCTCGACGGGATGCGTCGGTAAACTCGACGTATAGGCAACGATTGCTTCCGCAGTCGAAGCAGGCGAAGGTCGTGGGGCCATGGAGAGTCTCAACTACCACCACCTTCGCTACTTCTGGGCGGTCGCGCGGGCGGAAAGCCTCACGCGCGCGGCCGAGGA
>CAYSWE010000168.1:0-8976 GCA_964434515.1 uncultured Phycisphaerales bacterium
CCATGAGCAACGTCGGCAGTGTCGAGGTCAGCAGGACCATCTTGAACCCGAGCCAGCCGAGCGCGCCAAAGGTCCAGGCGAGCGTGAACGGCACGACGACCATGGTCGCGAGCGCGAGCCCGCGCCCCGGGATCAGCAAAAAGAGAAGCAACGCCGTCAGTGTCGCAGCAAGTGGCAGGAACAGCGCCTGATCGGCCTTGACCGATCGAATGTACGTGTCGCGCAGCACGGGGAACCCCGCGAGCCGAAGCGCAACGGGCCGTCCAGCGACGCGGACCTCCCGACCGGCGGCCTCGATCGCTCGCAGCACACGGCCCCGGTCTGCGGGGTTGACGACCTCGGGGCGAAACTGCAAGAGACCAGCGAGGGCGCCACGGTGCCCGCCGGCCGCGGGCGCAAAGAACAGTCGGCGGAACGTGCGACTCGACGAGATCCTCTGGCGCAACTTCTGGCGCTCTAGGCCGGCAAGCCCCGGGGCACTCAGCAGTGTCGTAACCCGCAAAACCCCGGTCAGACGGCGCAGCGTGCGCTCAAATCCGGCGAGCGCATCCAGCGTCGCGTCGGCCAGCGGCTCGTCCGCCTCGAACCCAAACCAACAGAGCCCATCCGGAACCGGAAACTCGCCGTAGTGTGCAACCGACTTGGCGAGCTCCGGGTCATCCGTCTTGAGAAACGACGACAACGAGTTGTCGACCCCGAGTTGGAACAGCCCCGGAACGAGAACGATCGAAACCGCCACGACGCCGACGAACGTCCACCAGCGAATCCGAATGAGCAGCCGCGCGATCCCGTCCATCGACAAGGGTCATAGCTCGTGAATTCCTCCGAGCACGGAATTCTCATAACCAAGCCAAGGGCACCGGGTCGACTCTGCGCATGAGCCATAGGGCCGAATGACGATCAGGAATCTACTGCAACCGCTCGCCGCCGGGCCTGGCTGGGACGACCGGCGACGGCGCAGGCAAGGCAGGCAATTCCGAACGCCGTGCAGTTCGTGTCCTCGAACTGGGGGCTCGCGGTCGCAGCACGCACCGGTATAAGGGCCGCATGTCCGCCTCGCGCCCGAAGCGTGTCCATCCTTCCGGTCGGCTCTCGTTCCGTAAGAACGTGCGGCTGCCAAAGACCGACGACCTGCCTCTAGTCGTCGTGCGCGATGCGGCGCCGTCCTGGGACACGCTCGTTCCGGGCGGGCGCCACGGCTCGATCGAGATCGAGATCGGCTGCGGCAAGGGAGCGTTTCTGGTGGCCGCCGCCGAACGCCGGCCCGACGTGTTCTTCCTCGGGGTGGAGGCCGGCACGGACTACGCGCGCTACTGTGCCGGTCGCGTGCAACGCCGCGGCATCGAGAATGCCATGCTCGTTGCCGACGACGCGCGACTGCTGCTCGCCGACACCGTTCCGACCCACTCGATCGACCGCATCCACATCTACTACCCGGACCCTTGGCCCAAGCGACGGCACCGCAAGCGCCGGATCATCGACCACGAGTTTACGCTGCTGGCAGATCGATGCTTGGCGCCCGGCGGCGAACTCCTGGTCGCGACCGACAATACGCGCTACTTCGGCGAGATGTTGGCGGTGCTCGGAACGAGTGCGCTACTCTCTCGCACGGTGGAGCAGGAGGCACACTACGGCGACGAGACGCCGGGCCTCGCGTTCGGCCCCACGAACTTTTCCGAGAAGTACCGAATCGAAGAGCGCCCGCGCCATCGCGCCGTCTACACGACGACGCGCCACGCCGCGCCGCGCACCATGAGCGACATGAACGAAGCAAGCGATCGAATCCGCCTTGGACGCGTCGAAGACATCCCGGAGGACGGTGGTCTGGCGGTGGAAGCTGGCGGGCTCGAGCTCGCGCTGTTTCGCCACGGCGACAGCGTCGCCTGCCTCGAAGATTCGTGCCCACATCGGGGCGCAGGGCTTTCGGAAGGACGAGTGCGCGACGGCGAAGTCGTCTGTCCATGGCACGGCTGGCGCTTCGGTCTCGCCGATGGCGAGTGCAGCACCTTGCCCGGTTCGATGCCGGCGAAGACCTTCCCGATCTGGATCGAGAACGGCGTGGTGTTCCTGCAACGCGAAGAACGCCCCACGGATGATCGTGCCTGACGACAAGCAAAGCTCGAAGCTCGCGCGGCTCCGAATCGACCGCTCCGAGCGGCCACTCGGCCGCCGTAAAGAACACCGCTGGCTGATCCCTTTGGTCGTGATCGCCGTCGTCGGCCTGGCCGCGTGGCTGATCGCTGGCGACACAATCGGCGCCTACTTGGGCAAGCGCCTCGCGGCCCTCTCCGGCAAGTCGTTGACCGTCCGAATCGGCAAGGTGCGACGCATCGAAGCCGCGCAAGGTGCGGAGTTGACCACGGCGCAAGGCTGGGTCGTGCCGCGCAAGTCCGCTTCGCTCGGCAGCAAGATCCTGGGCCGGGTCGGGAGGCTCCTCGTCGAGCCCGGTGACCGGGTCCAACGCGGGCAGGTCCTCGCCGAACTCGAGCACGTAGATCTCGACGCCGCGCTCGCGGCGGCCGAGGCGCGCACGCAGCAGGCGATTGCCGAGCAAGCCGAGGCCGAGAAGTCCACCAAGCTCGCGCGGCTGGACCAGACGATCGCCATCGAAAGAGCCGCAGCGGCCGGCGCACGTGCGGCCGAGGCGGCGGCCAGGCTCGCCGACGACGAACGCGAGATGAAGCGAGCCCAGGAACTGCGCGACACCAAGACAGGCAGCCAGCGCGAGGCCGATCGCACGCGTGCCACCTACGAGGCCCAGCTCGCCACACATCGCAGCCTGCTGGCCGAACAGCGCGCGGCCAAGCTTCGCGTGCAATCGGCAGAGCAGGAGGTCGAACTCAAGAAGGCCCAGGAGGCGACGCGCGCGAGTACCCTCGCGGTGTTCCGCGCGCAGCAGGCGCAGGTGAAATCCACGCGCAACGATGCGTTCATCCGCGCGCCGTTCGACGGCGTCATTCTGCGCAAGGAGGCCGAGGTCGGCGAAGTCATCGCGCCTTCTCCGGGTGGCAGTGCGCTGAGCCGGTCAGCGGTGCTGACCATGGCCGACTTTCGCACGCTCGAGATGGAAGTCGATGTCATCGAGCGCGACATTCCGCTGGTGCAGGTTGGCGGCGCCGCGAGCATCCGCTTGGATGCGTATCCGCGCGATCCGCGCCGCGGCCGCGTACGTCTGGTGCGCCCGACTGCGGACCGACAGAAGGCCACCGTTCAGGTCAAGGTCGAGTTCGCAGAGAT
The DNA here is from genome assembly GCA_964434515.1 of uncultured Phycisphaerales bacterium. GTDB lineage: Bacteria > Planctomycetota > UBA1135 > UBA1135 > CAYSWE01. The sequence continues at coordinate 3,238 of CAYSWE010000168.1, forward strand.
CCCGCCGTTCGCGCGTCCCGAGATGGCCGGGACGGTCGTGTTCCTGGCCAAAGGCCAGGCCGAGCGCGCCGAGGAACGCGCCCGCGTGCTCGCACCCGCCACAGCCATCGTGCGGCGAGGTTCGCAAACGGCCGTGTGGATCGTACGCAAGGGAACGGCTCACGAACGAAACGTGCGAATCGGAAAACGGGTTGGCGAATCGGTCGAGATCACCGAGGGTCTCGAAGGTGGGGAGCGCTTGATTCTCGAGCCGCCACCTGACCTAGTCGACGGCGCCTCGGTCCGTGAAACCCAGAACCGCCAGCAGGAGAAGTAGCCCGATGCCCATGATCGACGCCCGCGGTGTGACGAAGAGCTATCGGCGCGGCGGTGAAGTGCTCGAAGTTCTCCAGCATGTCTCGTTCTCGGTGGAACCGGGCGAGTTCCTGGCGCTGATGGGACCATCCGGCAGCGGCAAGACGACCCTGCTCAATCTGCTTGGCGGACTCGACACGCCGGACGGCGGAACGCTGACCATCGACGGCCAGGACATGAGCACGAAGATCGATCTCTCCGCCTGGCGCGCGGCCACCGTCGGATTCGTGTTCCAGACGTTCAATCTGATTCCCGTGCTGACCGCCCTCGGCAACGTCGAGCTCCCGCTGCTGCTGACCAACCTCTCGCGTGGCGAGCGACGCGAGCGGGCCGAGCTCGCGCTCGAACTCGTCGACCTGGCGGACCGTGGCCGGCACCTGCCGAGCCAACTGTCCGGCGGCCAGGAGCAACGCGTGGCCATCGCCCGCTCCATCGTGACCGACCCGATGTTTCTGCTCGCCGACGAACCCACCGGGGATCTCGATCGCACGAGCGCCACGCAGATCCTCGAGCTGCTCACGCGGCTGAACCAAGAGGAGAACAAGACCATCCTCATGGTGACGCACGATCCGTTCGCGGCCGACTATGCATCGCGGCAGATCCGACTCGACAAAGGCCGCGTGAGCGAGGCCCCGTGATTCCATTCCGCATCAGCTTCGCACACATCGCTCGCAACCGTCTGCGCAGCTTGCTGACGTTGCTCAGCGTGACGGTCACGATCTTTCTGTTCTGCACTCTGCGCACCGTCATCACGACACTCGACGGCCTGACGGCCGGGTCTCGCTCGAGCCGCGTCGTCACGATGAGCGCCGTCAGCCTCTTCGTGCAGCTACCGATTTCGATGCGGCGCAAGCTCGAGGGCGTCCCTGGTGTCGCCGCAGTGACGCACTGGACTTGGTTCGGCGGCATCTATCAGAACGAAGCCAACTTTTTTGCGCGCTTCGCCGTCGACGTCCCGTCGCTGCGCAAGACCTACGGCGACGAGGCTCCGCAAGGATCCCGGGACATCGTTGTCGATTCGGCAGACTGGGACGCGTTCGCGGCCGATCGCCGTTCGTGCATCATCGGTAGCGGCCTCGCCAAGCGATTCCATTGGAAGAAGGGCTCGCGCATCCCCCTCGTAGGCAACATCTTTCCCGGCGATTACGAGTTCACGGTCGTCGGGATCTACGAGCCGGGCTCGACCAGCTTCGATCGCGCGACGATGTTCTTTCACTGGGACTACATGAACGAGGTCGCCGGCCAACCCAACCGCGTCAGCACCTATACGTTGCTACTCAGCGACCCAAACGTCGGTCCAGATGTGACGGCGCGCGTCGACGAGATGTTCAAGAACTCGCCGACCCGCACACGGACGCTCACCGAGCGCGCCTTCAACGCCCAGTTCGTAGAGATGTGGGGCAACGTCCCGCTGCTGCTGACCATCATCGGCGCCGCGGTATTCTTTGCCTGCTTCATGATCACCCTGAATACCATGCTGCTCCTTGCACGCGAACGGTTTCGCGAGACCGGCATCCTGAAGGCACTTGGCTTCAGCGGGTCGTCGATCGCCGCGCTCAGCCTGTTCGAATCGATCCTTCTCTGCGTCCTCGGCACGATCCTCGGCATCGCGATCGCGTCGGTCGCATTCCAAACCGAAGGAATGTCGCTCGAAAACTTCCTACCCGGATTCAAGGTGCAAGCCGCCACGATGCGGATGGCGCTCGGTCTCGGCATGCTGCTTGGGGTCGTATCGGGAGTCGTCCCTGCGCTCTGGCTCCGACGGCTCCCGGTGATCGACGCTTTGCGGAAGGTCGGCTGATGCGCGTCCCCTTCCGCTACCACTGGCGCTCGCTGTTCCGCAGAAAGGGCGCGACCACCCTGTCGCTCGTGGCCATCGCGCTCAGCGTCGCGGTACTGGTCGTCATGCTCGCCCTGAAGAACGGATTCGAGTCTAGCCTCGCGGGGACCGGCCGCCCCGACAACCTCATCGTGCTCCGCAAGGGCGCAACCAGCGAGGGCGAGAGCGGCGTGGGCCGCGCCAAGGCGCAGATCCTGGCCAGCCTCCCCGGCCTTGCCAGGACCGCGAATGGCCTCCCGCTGGCAAGTCCGGAGCTCTACGCCGCGGTCAATCTCGAGCGCGCCGGTGGCGGCACGACCAACGTGGCGTTCCGCGGTGTTTCCAAGATCGGACGTCAGGTCGAATCGACGGCCACGATCGGCGAAGGCCGCTGGTTTCGCCCAGGCACCCAGGAGGTCGTTGTCGGCAAGTCGCTGCTCGAGACGCTCAAGGGGGCGCGCCTCGGTGGCGCCATTCCATTCAATGGCAAGGACTGGCGCGTGGTCGGCATCCTCGACTCGCCTGGACAAGCGTGGAACTCCGAGATTTGGGCGGACGTCGAGTTGCTCGTTCGCGAGTTCGATCGCCAGGGCTACAACAGCGTGATCCTGCGCGTCGCGGACCCGGCCCAGATCGATCAGATCACGCAACGCATCCTCGGGGATCCCCGCCTGCAGATGAAGGTGCAGACGCAGCCGGACTACTTCCAGGCGCAGACCGGCAGGCTCGGAACGGCACTCGGTTTCGTCGGCTGGTTCCTCGCGCTCATCATGGCGATCGGTTCGGCGTTCGGAGCGACCAACACCCTGCTTGCGTCCCTGCAAGGGCGGCGACGCGAGATCGGCACCTTGCTGGCGCTCGGCTTCCGCCCGCTCGCGATCTACATCGGCTTCCTGACCGAGGCCGCCGTGCTGGGCCTGATCGGCGGCGCGCTCGGCGTCATCCTCGCGCTGCCGATCCATGGCAACGCGCTTGGGACGACCAACTGGGCGACGTTCACCGAACAGGCCTTCGCGTTCCGCGTGACGCCCGGCATCGCGATCACGGCGATCGTGTTCGGCTCGTTGGTAGGCTTGGTCGGTGGCACGATCCCGGCCTGGCGCGCCAGCCGGCTCCCACCGACCGAGGCGCTGCGCGCGCTCTGACCGAGGAGTTGCTCATGACTTCGCGTCTGCCACGGATCACCAAAGCCCTATCCCGCGCGCTCGCGCCGCAGAGGTTCGGCCCACCCGTGACGCACGTCTACAACCCGCTCGAGTATGCCTGGCCGGCGCATCGAGAATACCTGCGCCGCTTCGGCGACCAACTCACTGCCCGCGAATTCGTCCTGGTCGGCATGAACCCAGGTCCATGGGGCATGGCGCAGACCGGCGTTCCGTTTGGCGAAGTCGCAACCGTGCGGGACTGGTTCGGCATCGATTCCCGCATCGGCAAGCCCGAACGCGAGCATCCAAAGCGGCCCATCGACGGATTCGCATGCACGCGCAGCGAGGTCAGCGGCAGACGCCTCTGGGGCTGGGCTCGCGACCGATTCGGCACGCCTGATCGATTCTTTGCACGCTTCTTCGTTTGGAACTACTGCCCGCTGAGCTTCATGGAAGAATCCGGCCGGAACCGAACGCCCGACAAGCTACCGGCAGACGAACGCGAGCCGCTGTTCGCCGCGTGCGACGAGGCGCTACGCGCCGTGGTGCGCGCGCTCAAGCCCCGGCTGGTCATCGGTATCGGCGCGTTTGCCGAAAAGCGAGCGCGCCTGGCATTGACACGCCACGAGCCGGCAACCGCGGGCAAGGAGACGCCGACGATTGGTCGCATCCTGCATCCGAGCCCAGCCAGTCCGCTCGCCAATCGCGACTGGGCAAGCGCCGCCGAACGCGACTTCGAGCGGCTCGGAGTCGACCTCGGACGCTGAGCAAACCTGTCGACCGTCGTCGCGATCCGGTCGAGAACTCGTCAGCGGCCGTTCGTCGGACGCAGCGGAATCACCCTGCCGACCGGCAGGACTGGCAGCTTGCGTCAACCAAAGGTCGCTTTGGGAATGGACGCAAGCGCGGACTCGACCCAGTGCTCCCGCCCCTTGGCATCGACAAGCGCGACGGCATCCAGGCGCGTGTGCTGACTCTCCTTCCAGTCGGCCAGCTCCAAGAGAACGTGATCGGTGTGCACGCCCGAGAGCGGAATGCGCAGGACGCCGCCATGGAGCGGCTCGCGACTCGGCCGACGCCAGACCTCGACCAGCTGACCAAGCGGCGTGCGAACGAGCACGCGCGCGACACGCGTTGGCACCTTCCCCACATGATAGAGGCGAAGCTCGGACGCTCGAACGAACGCTGCGAACTCCAGGTGAGCAAAGACCGGTTCGCCCATCATGGGGGCAAACCAGCTTCCTGGCGGAGTCGACAACTTACTCTCACGCGGGCTATCTGGCTTGCCGACCAACGCATCGACCGTGGTCGTCGGCGCCTGCCGCTTGTCGGCCCCAGCCTGCGCGGCGCCGAGGACCGACTTCCGCTGCCCGAAGACATAGTAAAACGGCGACGCCCAAACGCGATAGCCACGCGGTAGCTCGGCGCCCTGGATCGTTTCGGCGTCCTCGTGCATGCCAAGGTCGAGGATGCCCTGCTCCGGCTCCGAGGTGACGCGACGTGGTCTGACCTGGGCGAGCAGCATGCGATACCCGCGCTCCCGCAAACTCGCCCGCACGGCCAGAAGGCGCTGCAACGACGGGGCCATCGTCGATCGAGCCGGCGGCGATGGACGACCCTGGCCAGCCAGAGCGGGAGCCCAGACAAACAGGCCGAGCAAGACGCCAAGAAACGGCTTCCAATGCATAGCGACTCCACGTTCATGGCGTTGCGACGATCGAATCCGAACGACGGTCCGCGGCTGTTGTCTGCACCGCGAGCGAAAAAATACGAGGCTCAGCAGGATCGAGTCGACCCGGCTCGCGAGATCGGCCGCGTCGCCCGCCTCATCACGTCGCCGGCGGTCCAACCAGCACGACGCCGACGACGTTCACGGTAGGTCCCCCGATTCGAACGCCGCGAGGATGTTGCACCGACTCGTTGGCCCATCGCCTGGACATTCGGCGATGAGACGCCGGAGCGTCGTGCGCATCGCGCGCAGCGCTCGCAGTTTGTCCTCGATCTCGCGGAGCTTGCTTCTGGCCTGGGCCTGGACGTCGCCGCAGCTCGCCACCGGGTTGGTTCGCAGCGATAAGAGCTCTTGGATTTCGGTAAGCGAAAACCCGAGTCCCTGCGCACGCTTGACGAACCGGACACGCACGAGGGCCTCTATGGGATACTTCCGCCGGTTGGATCCGTTTCTCGGTGGCCGCGGGAGCAACCCACGTCGTTCGTAATATCGCAGGGTCTCGATATGCACGTCGGCACGTCGGGCGAGTTCGCCGGTGGTCAGAGATTCCATGGGGTCCAGTATCCACGGAACGACCGATCCTGGGTCACGACAAACTCCGGGCTCACCGAGAGTGAGAACGACAATCTGTAGTTTCTTGGCGCACGCGAGCGCGAAGCATCGTTTGAAAGCTACCGGCGGCTCCGGTCACA
>CAYSWE010000169.1:0-8933 GCA_964434515.1 uncultured Phycisphaerales bacterium
GATGCGGAAGCCGCCCGCACAGCGGAAAAACCCGCCGCGGGAATCCACCGCGCCGGACCCGAGACGTGGATCCACTCGCGCGGAAAGACGGGATGGCCAACGTCGGTTTGCCGCAGCAGCGCGCCAAAGTCGACGCCCACGCCGGCCAAGAGGCGAGCTACGAGGCCTTCCGGACGACGCCAAGTCATGGTCTCGCCGCCACAAACCGAACCCAGCGCGCCGCGGTCCTCGTCATAGAGCCGTAGCTCTGGGTTTCCGGAGGCGACGATACTCGTGGGCTGCGAGTCAGCATCCAAGGTGATCGCGACATGGTCGGCAACCACCGTCTGGCCCGAGGCACCAAACTCGGCGCGCACACCACCGGCACCATCGAGCCGGACATCCGTCACGGTAGGTGGCGCGAGGACCGGCGCCGGGTCGGCGCCGCCGGCCTCGATGCGACCGCGTCGAATCCAAGCGCGCAACAGCTCGCCGTGACCTGCGAGCGTATCGGGCGTCTGCGCGCTCGTCGAAGGGATGAAACCACGCACGACCACATGGTCGCGCATCTGCACGGCCCAAAAATCGGGGCCCAGGACATCGAGCACCAGTGCGCCGCGGCTGGCGAGCGAGAATCGATCCGCGTCGCCAACCGGACCAACGCCACGAACCACGACATCGCTCCGCAGCTCGATCCGGCTCGGCGCACGACCATCCGGAATCGCGCCGCCACTGGCAGCTTTGGCGCGCGCATCGGTGCGCGTCAGGTTGGCGAACAGTCCGTGCCCGTCGACGACCAGCTCGCGAATCGCGCCGGACGTGCCGTTCGCAGGCCAGGCCGTCACGTGCACGGCTTGCTCCGGATCGGTCTGGAGATCGAGGTGATCCGCGAGCACACGCGCGTCGATGCGCGCGGTCTCGAGTCGCACCTTGCCGCCGTCCTTCACGCCGGCGTCGCCACCGAGCGATTGCGCGATCCCGCCGAGGAAAAAGTCGATGACGACGTCGTGCAGATCGAGCGTCTGCTGCTCATCGAACACGATGCGCGCACCCTCGCGCGCCAGCACAACGTCGACTCTCGCCGCACGCAGATGGATTGCGCGACGACTCCGCGCGTGCCGCGGGTCCACCTTGTCGTACAAGACGTAGTCGACCGCTGTGAGCCGGTAGACGCCGCCCTGCCGGGGCTCTGCGTCCCCCCAAGCCAACGTAAATTCGGGGACGGTGAGAATCTTGCCACCAGCGAGCTCCACATCGGGCTGGCGCGGTTCGATCCTCCCGGCGCCTCGCGACAGAATCCGCACGCGTTCGGAAACACCGGAACCGCCGCTCTTCGAACCGGAGACGTCCACCTCCGGCATATTGTCGGTCGACGGCACCGGCCCCGACTTGGCGCTCGAGAGCCCCTGGCCACCAAACTCGAACAACGCCTCGTCCTGGACGACCAGCGCGAGCACACCGATGCCACCGCCGAACACGAGAACGAACAGCAAGATGCGACGCAGCATCTCAGGCTCTGGACTCGAGGAGATCTTGCAAGTCGACGAGCCCGATCGCGCGCGCCGCGTCATCGACCACCGGAAGATTGTCGACGCCGTGCTTGCGGAGCACACTCAGCGCCTCGGCAGCGAGCTGATCGGGTGACGCGGTCTTGGGCGAACGCGTCATGATCTCGTCGATCGCGAGGTCGAGGATGTTTTCGGTGTTGTGTTCGAGGTGACGACGCAGGTCGCCATCGGTGAAGTAGCCGAGCAGCACACCGTCCGCGTCGACGATGCTCGTCGCGCCCGGCCGCCCCGGCGTCTCGGTCATCGCGACCAAAGCATCCCGCACCGAGCAGCCCGACCGCACGACGGGGTTGCGCTCGCCACTGCGCATGACCTCGCGCACACGCATCAGGCGGCGCCCGAGCGCACCGCCAGGGTGGAAGCGCGCGAAGTCCTCCGGACCAAAGTTGCGCTCGCCCTGCACAACCAGAGCGATCGCGTCACCGAGCGCGAGCATGACCAGGGTCGACGCCGACGGCGCCAAGCCATGCGGTCCGGCCTCGTCGATCGGGCCGAGCTCGAGCACCTCGTCGGAGAGCCCCCCGACCGTCGACGCACGACTCTCGGTGATTGCAACGATCCCCACGTCGATTGACTTGACCGACGGCAGCAGGCGCAGCAGCTCCTCGGTTTCGCCCGACTTCGAAAAGACCAGCACGAGATCACCGGCCACGACCCGGCCAAGGTCGCCGTGCAACGCCTCAGTCGGATGCAGATAGATCGACGGCGTGCCGGTGCTGGCGAGCGTGGCGGAGACCTTGCGGGCGATCAATCCGGCCTTGCCAATGCCAGTCGCCACAACGGTTCCCTTGGTAGCGAGGACCCGATCGACGGCCCGCGAAAACGACGGCCCGATGCGGGCGCGCAACGCGGCCAACGCGCGCACCTCTTGGTCGAGAATCGCCAGCGCCCGCGCAAGTCGCGGATCGCCGTCCTCCCCCTGTTGCAAACCGGCCACCATTTTGGGGGGTGAGTATAGCCGGCGCACGCGCGCTTCGTCCCAGCGACACACCGGAAACGTGCACCGGGCGGCGATGGGGCCGTTGACACACGACGCCGCCTGGCTTCGACTCTGCGCATGCGTAGTGTCCTTACCTACGGACTCGTGCTGCTTGGGCTAAGCTGCCAGACCTCGCACGCGCGACGCACGGCTTCGCGGCCCAACCTGGTCTTCATCCTCGCCGACCAATGGCGCGGGCAGGCGCTCGGCTTCCTCGGGGAGGAACGTGTCCAGACGCCCAACCTCGACGCCCTCGCGCGCGAGTCCCTGGTGCTCACGCAAGCCGTGGCCAACTATCCCGTCTGCAGTCCCTATCGAGCGATGCTCATGAGCGGCCAATACCCGTTCCGCAACGGCGTCTACTCCAACTGCAACTCGAACACGGCGCGGTTCGGCTGCAAGCTCGGCAAGACCACGCGCTGCTGGTCGGACGTGCTGGCGGACGCGGGCTACGCGCTCGGCTACATCGGCAAATGGCATCTCGAGGCCCCGCACAAGCCCTATGTGAAGTCGTACAACAATCGGCCCAAGTCCGCGTGGAATGAGTGGACCCCGCCCGATCGCCGGCACGGCTTTGGCTTCTGGCACGCCTACAACACCTTCGACCGCCACCTGAAGCCCGAATACTGGACCACCGACATGGCGCGTGACGATCGCCTCAAGGTCGACCGATGGGGGCCCGAGCACGAAACCGACGTCGCTATTCGCTACTTGCACAATGCCGGCGGGAGGCTTCGTGACCGCGCCAAGCCGTTTGCGCTAGTCGTGTCCTTCAATCCGCCGCACATGCCCTACCGGCAAGTCCCCCAGCGCTACGTCGAGCGCTACGCCCGAACGACCACGCGGGACTTGCTCGGCGACCGGCCCGACCTGCTGCCCGCCGACTCCCGCTGGGGCAAATACACGCGTGCCAACATCCGCTACCAATACGCCATGATGACCGGCGTCGACGAGCAGATCGGGCGCGTGCTGCGCACCCTCGACGAGCTCGGTCTACGCAAGAACACGATCGTCGTGTTCACGTCCGACCATGGCGACTGCCTCGGCCTGCACGGCAAGATCTCCAAGAACAACAGCTACGAGACCGCGATGCGCGTTCCGTTGATCGTCCGCTGGCCCGGCCAGATCCCGGCCCGCCGCGACGACCTACTGATCTCGACTCCCGACCTCCACCCAACCCTGCTCGGCCTCCTGGGGCTCGGCGCCAAAACGCCTAACACGGTCGAGGGCACGAACCACGCAGCAAGGTTTCGCACCGCCCAAGGCCCACAACCCAAGGCGCAGCTCTACATGTGGGCCCCGCCGGGGAAGCCCGCCGAGGGCCGCCGCGGAGTGCGTACCGAACGCTACACCCTGGTCTTCCGTCGCACCCCGGGCAAGCCCGATCCCGTCACGCTCTACGACCGCAAGACCGATCGCTACGAGATGAACAACGTGGCCACCGAGCACCCGGCTCTGGTGCGACGCCTGCGCCAGGATCTGCTCGAACCCCTGCTACGCCGGATCGGCGACCCGTGGCTCCGCGCCCGGTAGACCGACCGCGACGCGAGAGGCCGCGCTAACCCGAGCCGCGGTCGCCATCCCCATCTGGCGACAGCCCCCCGCCAGGAACGGCCACCTGCACGAGGAATCGAGAATCCTGCAACCTCGCGTGAAACCTGGGACATCCGGCATCGCTTAACGGTTGCCCCAGTGCTGCACAGCGATGGCGGGCGCGGCCGCGCACCCTTCGGGGCGATCGCGTGGACCGCCGCTCCTCTACGGGAGATCGATGAACCTCCAACGCTTGCGGACTTCGCGGACATCAACCCCGAACTCTTCAGGAGAAACGAATATGTGGATCACAAACCTAGCCTTAGGAACATGCGCCACCCTTGCTATCGCGGCTTCCCCCGGTATCGCTCAGCACCTCGTTGGCGTGAAATACAATCCACGCCCTCGGCGTTTGACCCAAACCGAATGGCTACGACCGAACTTTCCCGCGACGTGGGGACTCGTCGATGCAAACTCCGAGAAGCCAGGCGCCAATCACATCCAGACAGACCTGTACGTCATGGCCGGCTCTTCGGCGTTCAACGGCCAGAATGCCACAACGCTTCCTGTATCCGAGCTTGTCAAGTTCACCAGGATCCCTCTGCCGAAACCACATCGGTACGCCTACCGACCGGGCCCTCAGAACAACAACTCCTTCTCATTTTTCCTTATTTCCACACACGGAGACCCCAACGCTCCAAACCCGGACGTCGCTATCACGGACGTCGGCGTGGTCGACCTGACGCGCCCGATCGACGGTCCGGTGCCCGCCGCGGTCAATGCGATGGCCAACGTATCGCTCGCAAAGCCAGTCCGCGCGAACGTGGCCTGGACCAACGGAACCGCGGACGTCTACGTCGATGTGGCCAACGGCAACGACAACCAAGACGGAACGACTCCCAGCAAAGCAGTCAAGACGATCGCAGCCGGACTCGCGTTGATGAGGCTGAAAGGAACGTTCAAGAATGGATACTATGAAGTCCCCGGCAAGACCATGCTCGTGAAGCCTGGCATATATGCGGTCCGATCCGACCCGAAGAATCATATGAACATCGCAAAGTTCAAGCTTCGTGGGCTCCCCGGAAATCCTATGACAATCATCGGCGCCAAGGGGTCGTCGCTCGCCATTCTCGATGGGTTCTCGTTTGACTACGAGACTTGGGTGCGCAACCAGAGCTTGCCACACCCGGAGGACCCGTACGCCGCGGGCCTATCCGACGGAATCCAACTCATCGGCACGCGAGATGCCGTCATCGAGAACTTCGGCGTTCGCGGGTTTCGCCGTGCCGGCGCCAAACCCGACAACACGCGACGTGTCAGCCTCAGATTCTTGGACATCCACAATACGGGAAAGTGGGGAATCCATGCATACACGAACAACTTCGAAGTGTGCGAAGACCTGGTGATCGAAGGCTGCCGAATCCGCGGAACGCTATCGTTCACCTACACAGATCAAAACGAGCACGGAATCTACATTGCCGGATTCAAGACGAAGTTCAATCCAACAACGGGACAATGGGAACCGCTCATGCGTCGTATTCGCATCAGCTACAACGAGATCTGGCACGTCGCCAGTCACTGCATTCAGGTCAACGGCTGCCAAGAGCACGTACTGATCAACAACAATCGCCTACTCCAAGGAGGGCTTGGTGGAATCGATTGCACCGGAACGTCAAACCTGAAGATCGTAAACAACGTCATCGGTGAATCCCTGCGGGAGGCGATCGTGATCTACCAGGACCACGACCCGATCTTCGGACACCGCTTCGAACAGGAACTCCAGGTGTGGAAGCAGAGCCACTTCCAAGCGCTTCGCAACATCGACATCGCATACAATACGATGTATGTCCCTCCGACCAAGTGGACGAAGGGATCCGATCCCAGAGGATTCCCGGTCATCAAGGTCGACGAGGAAGGAGGCTACGACGAAGAACCCGACGTTACCGTCCATGAGGCGCTCGTCGAGCCATTCGACGACGTAGTCATTCATGACAACATACTCGTATCCTCTGGACCATTGGCCGTGCGCTACAAGCAGAGCGCGAAGATCCTCACCAACGGCAACGCCTGGGCACCGAGGGACGAGAATCACCGCCTGGGCCGGATGTTGGAAGGCGTGACTTTCAGCAACAACCACTTCTATGGCACGGCGCCGGGCAACCCGACTCTCCGCTACGGAATCTTCTTCAACACATCCGGATCCGCCACCTCTTGGACTTACCCATCCATGACACTCGCGGCACTTCAAACCACGCTTCCCCAGTGGACGGGCAACGTGTTCTCCGGAGACCCCTTGTTCCGGCATCTGGAACCGATTCAGTTCATCGGAAAGGATGTTTGGTGGCCAGACCTTGATGCGAGGATGCTAAAGAGCGACTACCGCGTAAGGCTCGGCTCGCCGGTCATCGACAAGGGACAGGTACCATTTCCCGCCATTGACAAATCCGGGGTGAGTCGCCCCAGGGGACTCGGTCCAGACATCGGCGCCCACGAGTCATTCTAGTGGTCTGAATCACACCACTGGCCGACCGTTTCGCAGCTGGAGCAAACGGCTACTTGCCAGTCGTCGTCCGCGACACGACTAGGCGCGCGGGCCGAACGCCGATCGTCGCTGCCGGAGTGCGAGCATTCATCGGGATGCGACAGGTACTCCGGACTTCTTCCGGGGGATCCTGAAAGCTACCGCCGCGAGTGACTCGGTAGGGAGCTCCGCCTGCTGCGAACTCGCGTAGGCCATCGCCTTCACGGACCGGAACCCCGTAGCTGAAGAGGTGATCCCGACACCACTCGGCGACGTTTCCGTGCATGTTGTGCAATCCGAATGGGTTTCCTCGCTGTAGCCAGACGCGGCAATGCAGCGGGTGACCATCGTCGAACGCGTGCCAGACTGTTGGCGCGAATGCGCTCACCGCTCGCCGCGCCGCGGCCTTGTCGGCGAGGTTGGCGAATCCACGCAGGGCAGCGCTGTCCGACCCACTTGACCAGGGACTACTGGATCCCGCTCGACATGCGTACTCCCATTGCGCCTCAGTCGGAAGCAGGAGCCCGCTCTCGGCCAACACATCTTTGCACGCCGCCCAACCCACGGTTTCGACGGGATGCCCCAGAGAAAACTTGACTCCAGCGCCAACATCGACGCCAGGCTGAAATGCACTCGGGTTTGGTCCCTTGGAAAGACGCATCCACTGCGCCTGGCTCATTTCGTACTTGGATAGCAAGAAAGGTTCGAGTGCAACCGAGTGCACCGGCCGTTCTCTCGGCCACGCCATCGCATCGTAGTTTGGTAGCGCAGCGTCGTCGCGCTGCGCTCCCATGAAGAACGTTGCGCCCGGGAGCAATACGAAGACGAGGGCAGAGCTAGTGTCGATTTCGAGCTGTCCAGTGTCCGCGTCGCGCGTCGGAACGGCCCCTGAACCCACCAGAGCAAATTCCCACAGTCGGGAGTCAGGATCGGCCCCCAGGGGCACGAGGGCGATCTGCGGATCCAGCTGAAGTCCATGATAGAGCTTACTGGCAGTGCACCCGTCACTCTTGCGAATCGCCGTGCATGCCTCTCTCCAAAGCGGCGCGTCTCTGCCCCGGAGAGAATCCTCACACGCGACGGCCAAGGCCCGACGCTCACGCACTCTCGCGACCAATCCTCCGGGACCGCCGAACGCCTTGAGTTGGGTGACGAGTTCGTCGAGCCGCGCGTGCAAGAAAGCCAAGGAATCCTGCTCGAACCGCCAGACCCGGAACGACGCGATTCTTGCGTCGAGTGCCGCGATGACAGCCTCGGTGAGATCGACCTGCCGCCGTAGCGCTCGTGCCTGCCGCGTCCATCCGGGACCGCAGTATCGCACTGCCTCCGCAAGCGGCTCGCGCAAAATCCTAAGGTCGCGCCTCAAAGCAGCGACGCGTCGGACCGGAGGGTATTGCTGAAGATCGAGCCGTTGTTGTTCAGCGGTCGTCGGAAGCGCCTTCTCGCGCACGGAATGAAGCGCAGCCTTCAGCTGCTGCTGTTCCGCTAGAAGAGGAGCCGCGGAGTCACGCAGCCACCGATCCATGGCGGGCACGAGTTCGGGCCAGGCCGGATAGAGCTTCTTTTCCGCGTGCCGAGCGGCATCGAGTCGAACCAGGTTACGGAGCAACCTGAACTTCTCCAGAGAGGCTTTCGCTTCCAGCCTCGCGGCACGCTCACTCTCTAGCGCGGAAAGCCTCGCGGCCGCAAGGGCCACGGAGACAGCCAGCCCAACCGAAACAGCCAGGAAGAGCAAACTCGCAAGCGGATTGCGGCGCACCCAGCCGGCCAAGTGAGCGAAAGGTCCGGACGGACGCGCGAGGATCGGTTGATGACAACGGACGCGGCGCAGATCCTCTGCAAACTCGAGCGCCGTCTGGTATCGACGCGCGGGCTCCTTGGCCATCGCCTTGCCAACGACCAGACCCAGGGCTCGCGGCGCACGCGGATTCAACTTGTCGAGACGTACCTCGCGATCATGCACGATCTCCGTAGAAAGCTTCGTCCGGGACGCGGCTCGAAACGGAAGCCGCAAGGATACACTCTCGTAAACCGTGACTCCGAGCGAGTAGAGATCGCTCCGTGCATCGACGACCGCTCCCTGCACCTGTTCTGGGGACATGTAGGCAAGCGTGCCAAGCAGTTCGCCGGATCGGCTCAATCGCGTCTGCGAATCGTCGGCAGTGCGCGCCAGGCCGAAATCGAGTAAGACCGGATGCCCTTCGTCGGTGACAAACACGTTGCCTGGCTTGAGATCCCGATGAACGATGCCCTCAACGTGCGCAGCATGGAGGCTCTCGCAAAGGGATTCGAAGAACTCGAGCAGGACAGTGAGCTCATCACGGGCCGCATCTGCTCCGACGCACGCAGGCGC
>CAYSWE010000170.1:0-8839 GCA_964434515.1 uncultured Phycisphaerales bacterium
TTTGCAGGGTGCGTGCTAGCGGGCGTCGCAGCCATGCCGGGTTTTCGGCCGCGTTCTTATCCCAAGGGATCAAGTCGACGGATGCGCCGCGGCTACGCCCCGATGAAGAATCGTTCCGATATCATTCCGTTATCATTCGGATCAAGCAATAGCCCTGGCCGGAGAAGCACACACATGACTGAGAGTTCACGAGAAGTCCCGATGGTACCGAAGATTCATGGCGTCCTGGCGATCCTGGCTGCGGTCGGGTGCGCCGCCTTGGCGATCGGGATGATTGCCCAGGGGGCACGCGGCAACTTCGACGGCGAGTGGCGCTGGCAGTTCGGCGTTGCGATCGTGTCGGTCCTCGCGGTTCCGCTGTGCCTGGCGGGACTCACACTGGTCAATCCGAACCAGGCCAAGGTCGTGGTTCTGTTCGGCCGCTACGTCGGCTCGATCAAGCAGCCGGGCTTCTACTGGGTGCATCCGTTCACGCGGCGTCGGAGCGTTTCGCTGCGCGTGCGCAACTTCGACAGCAGCAAGCTGAAGGTCAATGACGAGCTCGGGAACCCGATCGAGATCGCGACCATCGTCGTCTGGAGGGTTCGGGAGACGGCCCAGGCCTTGCTCGACGTGCAGGACTTCGAGGACTACGTCACTGTGCAGAGCGAGTCGGCGCTGCGGCAGCTGGCCACCGGGCATCCCTACGATTCTAAGGCGGGTGGCGAGACGTCGCTGCGCGGTAGCACGGAGGTCGTCAACCACGAGCTTCAGAAGGAGCTCACCGAGCGCCTGGCACTCGCCGGCATCGACGTGCTCGAGGCGCGGCTCTCGCACCTCGCCTACGCTCCCGAGATCGCCGGCGCGATGCTCCGCCGGCAGCAGGCCGAGGCGATCATCAGCGCGCGCCAGAAGATCGTCGAAGGCGCCGTCGGCATGGTGAAAATGGCGCTGGAGTCGTTGCGAACCGAGGACGTCGTGCATCTGGACGAGGACAAGAAGGCGCAGATGGTGAGCAACCTCCTCGTCGTGCTCTGCTCGGAACACGACACCCAGCCGGTCCTCAATGCCGGGACGTTGTACGCGTAGCCGGCGGCCGACCTTGGGATCCGGAAGAAAGGGCAAGGCGCCCGCGCGCAAGCCATTCCTGCTGCGCGTATCGCCGACGCTCCTGGCCGAGCTGCGCAGCTGGGCGGAGCAGGACATGCGCAGTCTCAATGGTCAGATCGAGTTCTTGCTGCGCGACGCGCTGCGGCGGCGCGGGCGCCGCAGCGATGTCGATGAGGGTGCGACAGACGGCCGCGCCCCGCGCGACGACCCGGCGCCCCGCTGACGGCCTGGAGCGGTATCCTGGTGGAAGCCTTCGGGGGCCGAGCCGACGTCTGTCGTCGACTTGGTTTCCGTGGGAAACCTCATTCGTCGAAACCAGGACCCCTCATGTCCAACTCACTCGTGTGGGCTCTCGCGTTCGTTGGAGCGCTGGGAGCGTCTAGCCGTCTATTTGCTCAGTACGCCGAGCGTCCCGACCTTGCCGGGTCGGGGAAACCGGGCGTCGATTGCTCGGGACGATCCATCAAGAACCCGCGCGTGCGCGCCGTGCATACACGGGACGCAACGAAACTCGGCGGCACGGCGGACCTCATCGAGCGCGATCCGTTCTTGGCCTACCAACTCGGTCGCAACCTCAACTACCGCGAGTTCCGCAAGCGTGACGGGGTGTTCTCGGCGCAGATCGCGACGCTCGGCGGGCCGATGCCGGACCAGACGACCGCTAAGTTGACGACCCACAACCAAGTGAGTTGCGCGGGGTGTCATAATCTGCCGCAGGGGAATCCCGGCACGGGCGTGACCTTCCACAAGGATTCGGGTCGCGGGCGCAACTCTCCACACTACTTTGGCGCTGGGATCACCGAGATGCTTGCCCTTCAGATCCGCGCGCAGATTCTGCGCAAGATCGATCGCGATGGGAGCGGCTGGATCAGCGTGCGCGAGGCGCGGCGCGCTGGCCCGAGCGTCAAGATCGACAACGGCTTCGGCACGAGCATCGACTTCGGTGATCCGCGGCTCGACCATGGCAACACGGGCAAGCCGAAGTTGAACAACATCTTTCGCGTGTTCTACGTGGATAGGAAGGGCCGGCCCGTTCCCGGAGCCACGTCCGTCGATGGCAGCACGACCGTGGGCTACAACTTCGTGATGGTGGTCTGGGGCTGGGGGCAAGGTCCTGGGCGCGACGCGCTCAACCCGACCAACCGCGCGTTCCTCTGGGATCCGTGGAACGCGCACGGCGGGCTGCAGGCCTACGATCCGACGACCACGAATGATCCGGACGGGGATGGCATCAGTCGGCCGTCGTTGGCCGGCGCCATCCAGTTTCCCGCGACGCATCGCGCGCCGGATGCTGGGAAGAAGCTGGATCGGCGCGGCTTCAGCCGTGATGACCCCGATGGCGATGGGTATCTGAACGAGATCAGCGAGGGCGATCTGGACCTCGGTGAGTGGTTCATGTTGAACGCTCCACGTCCCGCGTTTGCCGGCACCCAGCACGAGTTCGACGTGGGCGTTTGGGTGCTCGGCGCGCTCGGCTGTGCCGAGTGCCACGTGTCCGATTGGAAGATTCAACCGCGCGGCGGTCGAGGCGCGCATGCGCTGGCGGGCGATCGGCGGCTGTTTGACTTCGACGTGAAGTGGAACGAGAAGGCGGGTCGGCTTGAGGGCAAGCTCGTGCCGCTCTATCGCAAGTTCGGCAATCGCTTCGCGCGCAGGTTCGACGGCTTTGTGGTGCGCGGCATCTTCACCGACTTCCGGCAGCACGACATGGGCAAAGGCTTCGAGGAGCTGGACTTTGGCGGCAATCGCAATCGCATCTGGCGCACCGCGCCGCTTTGGGGGGTAGGCTCGGGTTTCCCGTGGGGACACGACGGTCAGTCGTTGACCCTGGACCAGGTGATCCTCCGTCACGGCGGCGAGTCCCTGGCGTCGCGCAACGCATGGGCGAAGGCGCCGCGGTTCGTCAAGGACTGGATGCTCTCGTGGTTCCGCAAGCTCCAGCTCTACGACATCGAGAGCCTCCCCGCGGACATCGACGGCGATGGGCAGATCGCCAAGCACTTCCGCGTCGCAGGCGTCGACACCTTGGGCGAGCGCTTCAATGCCGAGTGGTTGTTCGAAAAGCCAGCCCGCATCCAGGGACCGTTCCGCAACAGCGATGGCAAGACGATCCACTCGTTCGCCGTGTTGAACATTGGCCAGGCCTACGGCCTCAATCTGCCCTTGCGCAAGGACAGCGATTTGGACGGTTGGCCCGACGTCTGGGACCGGAACCCGTGGCGACGCGGCTATAAGAACGGCGTGCGGAACTAGAAACGTGGCCGAAAAGTCCGGTATAGGCGAGACGTTCGGGAGTGCGTGCCCTGTGAAGTCGGAAAACGCAGGCAAACTAGCTGTTTTGTCGAGGCTTTCCGGCTTTGCAGGGTGCGTGCTAGCGGGCGTCGCAGCCATGCCGGGTTTTCGGCCGCGTTTCTGGCAGGGCCGGCTAGCGCACGCGGAACTCGATCGGACTCTTGGCATCGTCGTGAATGACGACCGGCTGCGTGGCCTCCGCGATGCCCTTGCCACGTAGCTGCACTTCGTAGCGGCCGGGTGCGAGGCGCTCGGACTCGGCCTCCCCGGTGTGGATCTGGATCGCCGTTACGTAGGCTCCCTTCGCGTTTCGGACGACCAGTCGGGCGGAGAGCGGCACGAGCGCTCCGGAAGGGGATCGCAAGCGCGCGGAGATCGTGCCGCCGCGCGACATGGTGAGTCTCCCGAGATCCCAGACGTCGTGTGGCGCGAGTTTCCGCGACCCTAGGTGGATGCGTCCAAGCCCAGGAGCGCTGAGCACGACGAAAAAATTGCCCGGGGGGAACGGACCGAAGTCGAATCTCCCGGCCGCGTCGGTCGTCCGGACAGGCTGCGCCATGTCTCCCTTTCGACCGATATGGACGCTTGCACCGCTCACTGGCTTTCCGCTCGCCGAGACGACGAGCCCCTGGATGCGGACCGTCGGCTTGGTCGCATCGGGCAGCCGGATCAGCATCTCGGGTCCGCCGACCGCCACGTTGGCGACGCGCTTGCGCGCAAATCCGCCGCTCTTGAATGTGAGGCGCACGTCCTTGCGCCCGGCGACGCAGTTGCGCAGCGTGAAGCGCCCGCTTGCATCGGTCGAGGCGAAGCGCATCCAGGTATCACCCTCACGGAACGGGAAGTGCGTGGCCTCGACGGACAGGTTCGCGATGGGGGCTCCGCGTTCGTCGATCACCCTCCCGCGAATCACGAGCCCCGCGCCGAGGACCGGATCCCAGCGCAGGGTCTGTCCGGCGAAGCCCGTCAGCTCGGCCGTGGTGCGACCGTGCTTCTCGTGTGCAGCTCTCGCCTGCAACGTGCCAGCCACCAAATCCGTGATCTCGTAGGAACCGTCGCGCCCGCTGCGGGTAGCGCGCGCAGCGAGGTTCCCGTAGTCGCCAACCCGCACGTCGGCGCCGCGAACGGGCCGGCCCTCTCGGTCGCGGACCAGGCCCCGCAGGCGCACGCCGGCTTCGAGTTGTACGACGACCTCGCTCGGCGCGGTGCGAACCGCGACCGTCTGCTGCTTCGTTGCCAGTCCGGCTGCGCGCACGCCGAGCAAGAGCGCGCCCAACGGCAGGGAACGCAGCTCGAACCGCCCGGCCGCGTCGGTCTGCACGACCTGCGGGTGCGCCATGGTCAGGTTTCTCCCGTTGCTTTGACCGATGCGACGCGGCGCCAGGCAGGGCGCGGGATCGCCGCCGAACACGTTCGCGCCGGCAATCGCGTTCCCGTTCGGGCCGAGCACGACGCCGCGCAAAACGCCGCCTGCCCCCGGGAGGTCGAGCCGCAGTTCCGTCGCGGTACCCGGAGTTCCCTGGATCTGATACTGCGGCGTCGGAGCGAACCCGTCGGCGCGGGCTCCGATACGACAGTTTGCCGCTGCGGTGCGCAGCTCGAATCGACCCTCCGCGTTGCTCGTCGTCGCGGGCCATGCGAGTCCGCCCGCCCATGGTGCAAGCAGGATCTTGGCGCCCGCAACCCGCACGCCGGCTGGATCGACGACGACTCCGCTCACGCGCTGTCCGATCCGGAACCGCAGCGCAACCTCGCGGGATTGTCCGGCCACGACCTGCGCCTCGACGAAGCGCGCGTTGGAGCCCTCCGCGCTGACGAAGGACCGCCCAACGGGCAGATTTCCGAACACGGCGACCCCGGCCTCGTCCGTCGTTCGCAGTCGATCCTCGTACGGACCCTGGGGGAGACCGCGCATAAACACACCGATCCGTTGGCCGACTGCCGGCGTGCCGTCGTCGCTCCAAGACGCGGTTACGCGCAGGGTCCCGGTCGTCATGGGGGCCGAGCGTTCTTGCGTCCTTGGTGCCGCGGCGACGCGCTCGATTGTCTTCGTCACCGCCCCGGCATCGCGCGCCCCGGCATCTGCGCGCAGCTCGGCCGCGAGGCCCGTGCTCGGCACTTCCGGTGGCGTTCCGTTCGTCGCGAACACCGACCAACCACCCCAGAGCATAGCGAGGCTTGCCGTCGCAACCATGACGAGCTTGATCTTGCTTCCCATCCAAAAGGCTCCGATCATGGGCAGCGTCGTGGCTGCCGTGCGTGGGGCGCCAAGCGCAAGAAGGGCGAAGCTGCCCCGCCAGCGCGTGCGACTGTGCGTTTGCTCCAAACGCTTGCGGACAAGATCGTGCGCACGGGCGATGCGCGTTCGCACAGTCTCGACTGGCGCCGACATGCGCCGCGCGATCGCACGCGGCGGAAGGTCTTCGAAGTAGCGCAAGAGGAGCGTCGTTCGATAGGGTTCCGCCAGCTCGAGCACGCTGTCGACGAGCGTCCGCCGTAGGGACTCGCGCTCGACGATGTCGCTCGTCGAGGCGGTCGCCTCCGGTCGGGCCGCGACGGATTCGCGGTGGCGAGTTCGAGCCTCGCGCCGGCGAGCCTTCGCGGCAAGGAAGCGCACCGCCGTCTTCAGCCATGCCTTGCGAGCGCCGGCATCCGCGGGGCCGCGCTCGCACGCCGCAAGCCACGCCTGCTGTGTGACATCCTCCGCAAGGTGGACATCGCCGACGAGCTGCCGCGCGAACGCCCGAACCTGCGCATCGTCGTGACGCAGCTTGGCGAGTTCGCGGACGGTTCTTGCGATCGGCGGAGTCATGGCTCACCGAGAAGTACCCGCCGAGGCCAGAACCGGCTCACGGTTCTCGGTCGAAGATCGGCGTCGGCCACCAGTTGTTTGGCAAACCCTGGCCAGCGCTCGACTAGCGAATGGGGACAGCCAGTGCATTGGTCGCGCTCAGCGGACCGCGCGGGCACCTCGGGCTCGCGAGCAGCAGCTGCGCTACGAAGACCGCGTTGCGCGCGTTGCTCGGCAACGGCAGCGGTGCTCGGGCCATTCCCGCCGCGTCGCTCGAGACGGGGAACAGGATCGGAGCCGGCCGGAGCGCAACATGCAGCCGTGCGCCGAGGAACGGCGTGCCGCCGACGTCGCGCGCGAAGCCGACGACGAGCACGCCGAACGATCGGATCGGCGCATTCGGACTGGAATCCACGCGAAAGCCGGCAGCCCCGGCGATGGGAAGCTCGCTCACGTTTGCGAGGATCGTGCCGCGACACGCTGGCGTCGACGCGCCAAACGCGACCACGCCGGTCGGATTTCGGCGGAGCGCGATCACCGTGGTCGATGGTCGTAGCCCCGGAACCAAGCCTCCGCCAGCGACGATGATTTCGTCGCCGACCGTCACCGGGTAGATGCCGTGCAGTGGCACGAGCATGTCGCGCAGTCGGCGCCACCGTCGGGTCACGGGATCGTATTCTTCGGCTTCGGGGAAGTTGCGGCGTGCCTCACCCCCCAAGACAATCAGGCGGCCATCGAGCGCCGCGGCACCAGTTCCGCCCCGGGCAGTCGGCATCGGTGGGTGCGTGGTCCAGGAACGCTTCGCCGGGTCGAACGACTCGACGGCCTGGAACAGCCGCCCGGAACGACGCCCACCGGCGACGAACAGCTTGCCGCCGAGCTCGGTCGCAGCGAGGTGTTCGCGCGCGGTCGGCATCGATGGGAGGGTCTTCCAGGAGTTCGTGCCCGGGTCATAGACCGTGAGCCGCGCGACGACGCCGGCGAAGCGTTCCACGCCGCCGACGGCGTAGATGCGCCCGCCGATCGCGACAGCGACGAGGGCGCCGCGCGCCTGCGGCAAGTCGGCGATGCGCGACCAGAGCTTCTTGCTCGGGTCGTACATGTGACACTGCGCGGTCGGGCTGAACGTCCTTCCCGTATATCCACCGATGACCCAGAGCTTTCCCTGGAGCGCGCACATTCCGTGGTGATGGAGCCGCTGGGGCATGTCCGGGATTCGACGCCAGACCCGCGTTCGCGTGTTGTAGACCTCCACGGTTCGCGTGCTCTGGAAGCCGGCGATCAATCCACCGGAGACGTACAGGTTCGTGCCGATCACAGCGGCCGCGACCTCCTGACGGGGCGTCGCTAGCGACTTCCTCCGTTCCCAGAAGCCGGGTCGCTGGGCGCTGGTCACCGGCACGAGGGAGAATAGGGCGACGGCGATGCTTCCGAGTGCTTTCATAGTGCTCCTGGGCCCGACGATTGTAACCGGAATGATTGGCGCCTGGACGGCCGCGTCCCTGCTGCCAGGAGGAATGACGTGCGCCAGAGTCTCCAGACCTTTGAGTTCCGCAGCGAAGGCCCCGGGGCCCTGGACATCACGTCCACGATCGCGGCATGGGTTGGCAGTAGCGGCATCGAGCGGGGCCTGCTGACGTTGCATGTGCGGCACACGTCGGCCTCGCTGATTGTCCAGGAGAACGCTGATCCACAGGTCCAACGCGATCTACAGTCCTTCTTGAGCCGGCTCGTCCCGCATGGCGATCGCCTGTTCCAGCACACCGCGGAGGGCCCGGACGACATGCCCGCGCACGTCCGCGCAGCGCTTACGAGCACGACGCTCTCGATCCCAGTCCTCGATGGACGCGTGGCGCTGGGGACGTGGCAGGCGATCTATCTGTGGGAGCACCGCTCCGCGCCGCACCGGCGCGAGGTCGCTGCGCACCTCCTCGGCGAGTAGCGGCCCGAGTGAAGCGCTTCGGAAAACCGCAGAGATTGCGTGGAACGCTACGTCCACGGTACATCGAGCCGCCTCGCTGGCGCAGGCGCCCTTGCGTCCGGGTGTCCTGCGATCCGATGAGTTGGCATGAACGCGACACTGCAACCGAAGACTCCGGCGCTTGCGCTCCGCTGGGTGCTGTCGCTCGCCATTCTGGCGGGTCCCTACCTTGTGCTGCGCACGCTGTTCTCGGTGACGATGGTCGATTCCGAGCGTGCGGCTGCAGCCATCGGCACGCTTGGGACCGTGTATCCCTGGTTGATGATTGCCTACATCACGTGGTCGTCGTTTGTCAGTCCGGCCTGGGACTCGGACGTCGTCGACGGCACGCGACGCTACATCCGGAATCCGGTCACGCGGGAGATCGAGGGGCTGCGCGTTCGCTTCGGTGGGCTCACGCGCGAGGAGCGCTTCCACCTCGCCATGCGCAGCCTGTCGTTCGCGCTTCTGCCCGGCAAGTTCGTCTGGCAAACCCTCGGCCTCACGTGGACCCGACTGCATCGCGAGCGCCGATGAGGCGTGGCGCCTGGATTGCGGGCCGCGTGCCGCAATCCGCGGCCGCCCGTGGACCAGGGGGCCGCGGGTCATTCAGTCCCGCGTCGTGAAGCGAATCTCGCCCCGGGTACCGCGGTCCACGATCCGCAAACGGTGCACGACACACTCGAGCGAGACGGCCCGCTGGCGCA
>CAYSWE010000171.1:0-7083 GCA_964434515.1 uncultured Phycisphaerales bacterium
GCCACGATGATGTCGTCGAGCGCGCGGATTGCGTTGCTGCGTTGCTGGTTGGTTGGTCCCGAAGCAACGATCGCCGCACAGGCTCGATCCACGGCCAGCTCGAACTGGCCGAGCTTGCGGTGACAGTCGGCGAGTTCGCTGTAGTAGCGCGCGAGGACTCCATTGCCGACGCCCCGGTTGCTATGGGTGCGTTGGTGCAGCGGGATGGCCTCGTCGTAGAGTGCAACCGCGCGCTGCAGGAAGCCGCAGCTTCTGCAGACGCGGGCCGTGCGTAGGATCGCGTCCTCGTTCCAACGCTTGGTTCCGGCGAGGGCTTTCTGCGTCGCCTCGAGGAACGCGATGGCGTCCGACTGGCGCCCGACGCCTTGCAGGGCGCGCACTTTGCGTAGCCGGTAGTCGAGGTTCTCGGAGCGAGTCGAGAGCAGTTTTTCGAGCAGGGGCAGCGACTCCCCAAAGCGTCGTTGTTCTTGGAGCCAGACAACAACAGCCGATCGGCCGTCCAAGGCGAGCTTGCCGCGGGCCTCGGCGGCGAGTAGCGCATCGATCGCTCGTTGTTTCAGCCGCAGGCCGTTCCACAGGTATCTTGCGGCGTAGAGGATGTGCGCCGGTGAGTCACCGTGCAACTCGAGCACCTTGTTGGCAATGCGTGCGAACTCGGAGTGCTGCTCGTGCCAGAACCAGTCGGAGTTGCGATTGTACATCGACCGATTGGCCGCCTGCATCGAGACTAGATCCCGCTCCAACTCCGCGAGGGTGATTGCAAGGAGGCGTTTGCCGAGCTTGCCG
The DNA here is from genome assembly GCA_964434515.1 of uncultured Phycisphaerales bacterium. Lineage (GTDB taxonomy): Bacteria > Planctomycetota > UBA1135 > UBA1135 > CAYSWE01. The sequence goes on from CAYSWE010000171.1 coordinate 787, forward strand.
AGTGGGCCGGCTTCCGTGCGCCACTGCGCGAGGTGCCAGCCCTGACGGCGCCACCCGCTCTGCCCCACGCGTTCCCACCAAGCAGGCTCGGACTCGTGGCGATCGACCAAGAACGCCAGCGCGATTCTGGGGCCCGACAACGTCTTCAGCATCGAAGCGACACTCCGGATCACGCGTTGCGCCGAGCCCGGATCGCCGGTGAGGAGCTCGGGAACGTCCCGTTGGGCAAAGCGGAGCAAGTCGCCCGGCGCGCGACCGATCCCGGCCTTTTGGGCTGCGGCCCTGGCGAGCTGGCAGACGCGGTCGACAACCGATACGAGTTGGTCTTGCGGCGCCTTGTTCGTCGCCTGCAGTAGCCGGCTACGTGCGGCGACGTAGAGTCGGTCTCCGGAGCCGAGTGTCGTGCGGCCACGATGGCGCACGGCCTCGATCCAGCAGTCGAAGAGTTGGAGTTGCAGAGTGCGGCGCCGGGCAGCGCTTGGTTGTACGGCGATCTCGGATTGCAGGAGCGATTCGGCCTTCTGGAAGTGCTGGTCCGCGAGTAGCCATCGGACGGCGAGGGCGAGGTTGGACGTCGCAGCTGCTGGCAGGACCCGGTCGTGTGCTTGTCGGTAGGTCTCGAGCGCGGCGAGCAGACCGTCTGTGGCCGAACGATTCGCGCCGTACAGCCGCTCGGTCGACCAGCGATTCGTCGCGATTTGTAGTTGGGCATACGAACCCGCCTTGGCCATGGCGTGCAGCTTGGCGAGTTGGCGGCGCTGCTCGGCAGCGAGTGCCGCGTTGGGCAGTTTGCCAAGACGGCCGAGGAGCGTCGCCATCTGGAGTGGTTCGCCGTCGGCCCAGGCCGGCTCGAACGCGGTCCGCAGCGCGGCGAGGGCGCGCTCTGCGTGTGGACCGGGACGGTTGCGGACCATGGCGGAGCGCCGCTCGACCAATGCCTCCAGCAGATGCAGCGCGCGCTGGTCGGTCGGCCTATCGGCGTCTCGACGCAGCTTGGTGATCGTTTCCAGGAGTGTGTCGCAGGTCGCTTCTTCGTGGATCTGGTCGGTCACCTCGCGAACGCTCATGAGGAACGCGTAGACACTCTGTCGCGTGTGCCCGATGGCGCCATATGGGATCGATCCGAGTGCGCGATGGTCCTTCGTGTTCTCGTAGAGTCTCCGCACGACCCAAGTGTAGTTCTGCGGGTACGTGGCCTTGGCGAGGAGGATACGGAGCGCCCTCCAGGTTTCGGGATCCATCTCGGTAGGCACGCCCGTGCCCTGGCTGCGATGACGCCACCGAGCGCGATTGACTCGCGCGTAGATCGTGTTTTCTGGTGTCGTTTGCCAGCGCATGTCGAGAGCTCGCTCGCGCGCCGCTCGGTTGTTGCGGACCAGATACCAGGCGGCGATCGCGTTCCATTCGTCCGGTCCCAGCTCGTCGATCCTGGCAGTCGCTTCGAACGTCGCAATCGCAGCGTCCAGCTTGCCGGCCTCGGCCTGCACGTAGCCGAGCGCGACGCGCCAGCGGCTCTCGGCTTGCGCGGGCACGATCCACTCGGTCAACGTCGCCTCGAGTTCGGCGACGCGGTCCAGCGCGATCAGAAGGCGGAAGATGTGGTAGTTCCAATGGGCTTGCTTCTCGTTGCCGCTGGCCAGTCCGCGCAGTGTGACGAGCGTTGCATCGGCGAGCTTCGTCGGTGCTTTGCGACGGGTGGCCAGGTAGGCCAGCGTGATAGCCAGCCGCTGGCGCAGCACAATCCGCGCGGCGTTCTTCGGGCTGGCGATTGTGCTGGCGAGGAGTTCGCGCACCTCGGCATCGAGCCCAACGAGGTCCTCCTGCAGTTCGGCGAGGAACTGCAGTCGTTCGAGCTCGAGCCAAGGTCGTGCTTCGACTGCCGCGGTATCGCGCTCGGCCGCGAGGCGTGCAGCGAGCTCCCGGCGAGCTCGGCGCCTGGCGTCGCGCTTGTGCGCACGCAGTGCGACGCGGCTGAGCTTTTCGTAGTCCTTCGGCGCGCCGAGCAGCGCCGTGCGGCGCATTCCCAGCAACCGAGCGCAGAGCGCGCGGATGTCGTCACCGGCGTGCGCGGCACGCCGAGCAGCCGTCTTGACGGAAGCGGGAATGAGCGCTGGCAGCAGGCCGAACAGCTCGGTCTCGATGGCCGTCGACCACGGTTGCCTGACCAGACGCGTCATGAGCGCGTTGGCGAGCTGGCTTCGCTCTTGGGTCGGTGCGGCGGCGAGTCGCTCACGGGCGAAGGCGATGGCCTCAGTCGGTTCACCATGCAAGTCGAGCACGCGGAATACGAGACTGGCGAGCTTGCGGCGCTCGATCGTCTTGGTCCGGCCCGCATCGCGGGCACGTCGCCAGAGTGCGGTGAGACGATCCGTCAAGTTGCGCCAGATCTTGGGATCGATGGACTGACGATCGAGTCGGATGTGTCGCAGATAGACGTCGATGCGATCGGGTTTCCGCTTCTCGAGTGCGCCAGGCCGCGTCAGATCCGCGAGCATCGTCGCGAGGAGCGTTCGGTAGGCGTCGGATTTGCGGAAGCGATAGTCGTTGAGGATGGTCGATTCCAGCGTGTGCGTCGGGTGCTCGTGGCGCAACAGAGCCAGGGCGGTCTCAGCGAGCCTCGGCCACCAACTCGGATCGACGCGGCTTGCCCTGTAGTTCCAGCCTCTGCCAAGGGTAAAGGAGATCGCCGCGCCGAGCTTGGCCCGGTCCTCCGGACTCAGGTGCGCCGGAAGCGCCGCTGCGAGGCGAGCTTGGACCCAGCGATCGGCGTCGGCTTCGCGACGCGCAAACAGCAGGGTCGACAGGTAGTGGGTCCATGCCTGCGATGATCCGGGCTGGCGCGAGGTCCAGAGCTCGGTCGCCGCGAGGAGCTCCGGGATCTTGCGCCCAGACCAAAGCATTCTCGTCCATCGATGGAACAGCGGAGCGAGTTCGTTGTCGAGCCACTGCCCCGCGCGGATCGAGTGTTCGGCGAATGCCGCTGCCGCCTCGTAGTCTCGTTCGCCAGCCAGTCGGTCGATCCACTGCTGCGTGGCGGTTGCGTCCCACGGGCGAGTCTCAGCGAGTCGCAGCAAGATTGCGCGCGCCTGGGCAGGCCGGCCCACGCCATCCAGGAGCCGCGCCCGTGTGCGTTCGAAGGAGACGCGGCGCCAGTCGGCGTCCGGGCCGGGATGGGTCCATCCGCTGCGCAGCGCATCGATCAAGCGGAGCTGCTCGTTGGCATCGAGCGCGCCCTTGGCCAACTTTACGACAAACGCTACGCGCCATGCGGCGGCTGGGCCTCGCGCCGCCGCGAGCGCCTCGGTCATCGTAGCGATGCGTTTGGCGAAGGCCGGATGTCTGCGGCTCTCTTTGGCCAGGAGCAGCGTGATCCATTGTCCTCCGGGCTTGTCCGCGAGTTGGGGCCGTGCCAGGTCCCACGCCCGCCAAGTCTCGTCCCACTGCTGGGTCGACGCGTGGTGCAACGCGACCGTCAACGCATCGATCCAGGTTGCTTTGTGTTCGGCGACGCGCTGCTTGGCAGCCGCTAGGTCCGGATCCTTGGCCGGCAAGAACAGCACATCACCCTGCTCCGCAAGCACGCTCTGGATCGCCGTGTCGAAGCGTGTCTGCTTGAGGGCCTCGATGGTCAAGGATTGACGCGACGTCAGCCGGCCGGCCTCGTCCAACTGGTCCGACTGCGTCGCCCAGGTCTGGCCGGCGACGTCGACGAAGTGCGAGTAGCGTGTGGTCGACGTGACCTTGCCGTGGCGCAGGACGGTGATCTTGGTCAGAACCTTGCGCACGCCGTCCACGGTGATGCGGACTTCTTGGCCGTCATAGCGCGGATCGCTGAGTCGCACCGTCGTGAGCGTGCCGTCGTGCGTTGCGCGGACGAATCGCCAATCCCGATAGCTGCGGACGATGTCGCTCCAGGACCAATCGAAGAACGGAAAGGAGTTTGCTGTCGTGTCCGTTGGCTCGGCTTGGCGCTTGCGTCCGAGACGACGTCCGATCGCCAGCGCCCCGCGCACACCGTTCGCGATCCAGTCGTCACGCGGCTCAGTGTAGCGGTCGATGCGCCGGACGAACCAGGCGTGGTTGCTGAGTAGTCCGTGTGCCGAGGCAAGGGACGTGACCCGTCCGGTGAGCGCATGGCGTGCCGAGCTGGTCCACGAGAGATCGAGTCCGCCAGGGTAGCTCGCGAAACGGTCTCGGCGGTTGATCGAACGCAGCAACGCGAGCACTTCCGCTGGCCATTTCGGCGCGGTGTACGGTGCCGGTCGCTTGGGAGCTTCGGCGAGTCCGGGGAAGCCGAGGCGCGCCGCCGTCAGGCCGCGCGGCGTTACGCTGGTCCAGCCGCGTTTGCGGTCTCGATCTGACTCGAAAAAGTCGCGTCGGGAGGGGCTCGATGGGCCGAACGCCGGCGCTAGCTCGAGCATCGTCTGCTTTGAGTTCTGCAGACGGCCTAGCTCGCGCGGAGCAGGACTCTTGGCAACGTCCTCGATTTCGTTCTCTTCCTCGAGTTGCAGATCGTCGAGATCTTCGGTTGCTTCTCCCGTGCGCGTTGCCGAACCGGCCAGCTTGCGGAGCTTGTCGCCGGCTTCGAAACGCAATCCACCAAAGTCGCGTCCGGCGCGGACTTGTCCTAGGCCCAAACGGATGCCGTTCCTCGCTTGCCGGCGCGAGCCTCCGATCGCGACGTGGAGTGAACGCCCGAGGTCGGCGAGTTCGCGCAGCATGCGCTTCTGTAGCCCGATCCGCCACGTGTGGGCCAGCTTCATTTGTTCGCGAAGCAGATCGAGCTTCGCGTCGTTGCGTCCCTTGGCGAAGAAGGCCTCGCCATCGCGCATCTTGACGTTGCGCCGTACGCCGTAGCGCTCGCGGTCTGCGTCGTTTTCGAGCACGAGGAACGACGTGTAAGGCGTCATGATTCCGAACTCTTCGCTGAACGCGACGATCTCCTCGCGCACCGACTGGGAGGTGCCTTGCTCGAGCAGTGCGTCGAGGTGTTTCCGGGCCCAGAGCCGTGGCAGGAACGAGTTGCCGGCTTCGCTCGTCGCCAAGCGAAAGCTTGTCGTGTAGCGGACCGGTTTGCCGTCGAGCGTGCCTTCGACGATGACGTTGCCGGGCTTGTCGCGTGTTCCCGGAAGGAAGCGGCCGAGCACGATTTGCTGCTTGCCGGCTGGCAGATTGGGCAGCCTCGTCGGGTAGACGCGCGCGGTCTCGACCCCCTCGAAGCGCACGCGCAGGTTGCGCACGGTCGGGCTCGCGGCTTCCGAGAGCAGGGCGAACGCGGTCTGCGCTGGATCCTCGCCCGCATCCCGAACCGACCCGCCGCCGATACCGGCGATCGCCTCGAGCACGCCTGGTTCGTAGGTCGAACTGCACGCAACCGCATGGAACGTGCCGTGCAGTCGCTTGGCGCGGCTGGCGATGCGGCCGGCGAGCTCCACCGGATCGGCCGTGCCAGTCGTGCCAATACCGTCGCCGACGTAGACCACGAGGCTCCCCTTTGCGAGGCGCGGCTCGATCTGGTCGAACGCGCGTTGCAGATCGGTCCAACCGAGCGACGGCCGCGCCGCCAACCGCTCAAGTGTTTGGTCGACGCTCTCGGCCGTTGGCGTCGTCGGCTGAGCGTTGAGCCACACTGCGTCGGTGTCACACACCAACAGTCGGAACGTATCTTGCTTGCCCAACTGGCCGAGCAACGCGCCGACGAAGGCCGCTTGCGTGGTTCGCGCTGACCCGTGCATCGAGCCGGACGTGTCGGCGATCACGATCACGTCGAGTGGTTTCGAGTTTGGTAGGACCTGGCGTTGCCAGGTTCCGTTCCGAGTTGGGTCCGGTGGCGCGAGCAGGAGCATGAAGTAGCCGTCCGCATCTCGCTGGTGCTCGACAACCGTGAGTGGGTTGGTTTGGGCTACGTCGATGGCGACCTCGAAATCCCGCTGGGGCGTGTAGTCCTCGGCGGTGAACTCGGCCGAGGCTGCGTGCCGGGTCGAACGCGTTCGGACCTCGTGCGTCGGCGAAGCAATTCCGCCGATCGGCGCGGTCGAGCTGACGTTGACGCGGATCGAGAGTTCGCGCAGCGGATGCTGGCGCAGGAGATCGCTGCGCAGGGCATAGCGATAGCGCAGCTTGGTCCCCTCGAGCGGGAGCACCTGTGTGTAGCGAATGCGGATGCGCTTCTCGGAGTGCGGCAGGATTGGAAACACGCGCGCCTTGAACAGGTTGCCACCGCTCCATTCGAGCAGTCCCGGGTCCTTGCGACGGCGCAGGATGTCTTCGTAAATGCGTCGTGCGCGCTGCTTCTCG
>CAYSWE010000171.1:7093-8825 GCA_964434515.1 uncultured Phycisphaerales bacterium
CGATGTCCGCTTCGACCAGTTCGTTGCCGATCCACATCCCGAAGCCTGCGATCGAAGCATCGGACGGCAGTGGAAAGTAGAACGTCCCTTCGAGCGTGGCTTGGGTCGTGTTCTTGAACGACTGCTCGACCGTCGTGCGCGCGATCTGGTCGCGGATATCGACCGTGACCTTGTGGTAGCCGACCGTCAGCGGCGTATTCCGGCCGTCGACGTTGGCGACGAGCGAGCCCATCCACTCGTCGGTGGTCGAGCTGCGGTAGCCAGTGAGCCAGCGCGGCGGTCTGGTGAGCGTGCGGGTCCCAGCCTGGCCAGCCCGGAGCACGATCTCGTTTCTTGCCGTGGTCACGAAGTCGCCCGGACCGTGGACCTCGATGCCGTGCTGTTTGGTGCCGGTGATGGCCACGTCGCCTGTATAGAGCCGAACCTTGCCACGCGCGGCCAGCTCGATGAGACCGCCCGGGCCGAGCACGAGGTTGCCGCCGCCGGCGAGGCGCAGTTCGATCGCGTTGGCACCGCGCTTGGGCGTGCGCAGCAGGTCACCCGGTAGTAGGACGCCGCGGGCAGAGATCGGCGACCAGCGCTCGTGGCCCACCGGCCGGACCAGGGCCGTTCCTTGTCGGTCGACTGTGACGGCGACGCGTGCATCCGCGTGGAGTGACCCTTGCGGGCGGGAGATGGGCAACAACGTTGCGTAGACGGCAATCGCGGCGGACAGGACAAGTTTCATTCGGTTTTCGATGCTTGGGTTGGCACGAATGGTAAGGCGCGGGGGGACGCTACGGGAGCGCTGCGGTTCCAAGCGCGGCTTCGTTTACCTCGGTTGGCCCGGATGTTGGTCATGAGGCCCGCCGCGCGTCGGGATTGCCGGTCCACCCGTGGTCTCCGTCGCGCAGCCCGCGCTTGGGTCTGGCCTCTGGATCCACGGGTCCAGAAGCTGGATTCGGCGCGCAGCTCCGATCTGATCTCTTTCCCCAAGGTGCAGACTATGCGTATTCCCGGTCCGTTCGCTCTCGTTCCAATCGCGGGCTTGGCCTGGCCAGTCCTCGCGATCCTTGTCGGGGCCCAGGCCGCCGTGGGCCAGTTCTTCTTCAAGCCACCCGTGTCCCTCGCCGTTCCGGGGAGGTCGTTCTACCTCGCCACCGCGGATCTCAACGGCGATGGCGTCCAAGACCTCGTGGTCCAACACAACAAGGACGTCTCGGTGCAGCTCAGCAAGGCGCGAGGCACGTACGATGCTCCGGTCGTGTATCCGCTCCGGTCGACCGGTTTCAGGAGCAACGTGGCAGTCGGCGACATGGATGGAGATGGCGATGTCGACCTGGTGTTCTTGTCGTCGTCGGTGCGGTTCCCGGCTGGTGACCACAACGTGTCCGTAATGCACAACACCGGCAAAGGACGCTTCGCTCGGCAAGTGGATTTCCCGGTCTTGAAGACTCCGGTTGCCGGTGCGCGGTCGTTCTCACTACTCGTCGTCGTGGCGGACATGGACACAGACGGCCGGCCGGACGTTGCATGCGTTTCCAATCTCCATCTCCAGCGCGGAGACCCGAGCTACTACACCGTGATCCTCAATAAGACACCATTGCGGGGCAAGCTGGCGTTTGCTCGTTCGGTCAGCACGCCGACATCGCTGTCACGCGGCTGGTCCCTGCAAGCCGCCGACCTCGACAACGACGGTGACCCGGATCTGGCGATGTCGCATGGTCGCGATCAGAGCCTTTCGGTGTTCCTC
>CAYSWE010000172.1:0-8640 GCA_964434515.1 uncultured Phycisphaerales bacterium
GAGGTCCGTGCGCAGGAGTCCCCAGCCATACTCGATGTCGCGCCCCTTCGGGCCGAGATCCCGGGAGGTCGTCGCAACGATGCGGCGCAGAAGCTCCTGCTCGAGCCCGGGGTGCACGGCCTCCATCAACGCGACGGCGGCCGCAACACAGGGCGTCGCCAGCGATGTGCCGCGAAACGAGTTGTAGCTGAACACTACGTTGTTGTTGACGAGCCGGCCCCACGTCGAGGTGATGCCGTCGGGCCCTCCGACCTCGGTCCCGCCCGGCGCCACGACCTCCAAGAACGAACCGGCATTGGAGTAGTCTGTGCGAACGAGCTTGCGGTCGACCGCGCCAACCGCGATCACATTGGGGTACGCGGCGGGGTAGGTCGGCGGACTTGGCTTCTGCCCCTGGTTGCCGACGGCCGACACCATGAGAATGCCAGCCTTCGCCACATTGGCGACCTCGACGCGCTCGGCTTCGGTCGGCGTATGAATGGCAAAGCTCATGTTGAGCACGCGCGGGCGTTGCGGAACGGTCAGAGTGCGACCGCTGACATTGACCGCACCCGTGACATACTTCCACGCCTGGATCCGATCCCAGGTGGCCCCCCCGAGACGCCCGAACACGCGCAGCGGCATGATCTTGCCGCGCCATGTTCCGCCAACGACGCCCAGCTTGTTGTTCGAGACGGCACCAACCACGCCGGCGACGTAGGTACCGTGAAACAGACTGAACGCGCCGAAACTCTTGGGCTCGGTTGGATCTGGATCAACGCCGTCACCGTCGCCGGCACTCTTGGGATCGGCAATGAAGTCGTAACCCAGCGGCGAGATTCGCGCGGCCAGGTCGGGATGCTTGGGCAGGATCCCAGTGTCCATCAGCGCAACGGTGACTTTGGCATCGCCAGTCGTGATCGCCCACGCTTCGCGAAAGCCGGTCAGTTGAAAGTTGAACTGCTGGACAAACAGCGGGTCGTTGGGGTCCGCACTCGGCATGCTGGCCAAGGCATCGAGCGGTGTGCGGAGATTCGGGCTCGCGTAGATGGCGTCTCGACACGCGCGACGCACATCACGCAACACGCCCGCAATCGCATAGTTCGCTGCGTCGCCGGAGAGCTGCCTGGCCGCGGGACTGCGCCAGAGCTCCGTATCGCCACCCTTGGAAACGAACTCCAGCCCGAGCGCGCGCAGCTTGGTCGCGTCCGCGCCGCAGACAACGATCTCGCCATCGACCGGCGCGCTCTCTTGGCCTAGCGTGGTTCGCCAAACCGAGGCAGTCGCAGCCGGCGACAGCGCAGACTGCGTTGCGACCGTGGGCTCGACTCCCGGCACAAGCGAGGTCAGCGCAATCTCATAGGTCGAAGGGCGCTCCGCACGCACGACGAAGACATACTCGCTTGCGGTGTGCACGGCGATGCGACCGCCGAGTTCGATGACATGTGCGGTAAGCCTGCCCGCCGCGTCGCGCTCGATCAGCGTCAGCTTGCCGGCGGCCCCAGCGGACCACTCGAGACGGATCCATCCGTCTCGGGCAACCGGGCCAAAACGATGTAGGTCGACCAGGTCGATCCCAGTCCCTACGCTGCCGCGAACCCGGGTCGGCACGACGCTGCCCAGGTCGGTTGCCGAGAACAGTTGGTCATTCGGCTCATGTTCCGTTGGCCGAGACTTTCTGCCTGCCGGGAGCTCTACGCCAGACGGCGCGGCCCGCGTGTCGCGACCAGCAGCACCAACGTGGAGACTGGAAGGCCCGAGGCTCTGCTCGAGCTCGATCACGCCACCGAGGCGGCCGGTGGCCAGGGCTGCACCACCACCCCCACCGCCGCCGCCGCACGCGGCCAGCAGGAGGAAGAACAAAGCAGGAACAGAGGGAGGAAAGCGATGGGTCATGAACTCGATCCGAGTATAGCACTGGTTCGTAGAGCAAGCACGCGGCTAACCCAAGTGTCCCTCAACGAACCAGGCCTTGCATCCTGAAAACATCGCGAGGTGCACGCGGTCGGCCGACCCGTTTGCCAACAGCTGTTACCAACGACTGTTCCGGCAAGCCGACTTTAGCCACAAGACAAAACTCCTACCGAACCTTGGCATGGAGTCTTCTTCGAATCCAGCCGCTCTCCCCGCCGCCGCGGTCGGCAAAACACGACGATGAGGCACCAGGTGACAGCCTTTTGGCGTCCCCGCTGGTTGCGGCGATGCCTGTGTGAGATAGCTCGCGAGAGGGCCGGTACCGAGTCCCGAACTCGACGCCGGCCCTTTCCTTTGCCCTCACCACGCGTTCGAAAGAACACGATCTTGTTGCTCGCTCCGACCATGGTGGCGTTGACAGGGCCCCCACAGGCACCGAAGATCGATGCGATGTTCTTCGCAATGTGGATGCCTGGCGTCCAGGAATGGATCGTCATCATGATCGTCGGTCTGATCCTGTTTGGGGGACGCTTACCGGAAGTGGGTAAGTCCCTCGGCCGGAGCCTGATCGAGTTCCGCAAAGGCCTCCGCGGCCTCAAGGACGAGGTAGGTCTCGGCGAGTTGGACGCGATCCGCCGTGATCTCAACGAAGCCGCCCAGCCGGTCTACGACGAGGTGCGCGACACAGCGCACAGCATCCAGGATGCGGAGTTTCAAGAGGCGGGATCCCCGGAAGCGGGGTCTCCGGAGGCGGGATCCCCGGCAACCGACGACGAGGCCACTCCGGACGCCACGGAAGCCAAGGTCACCGAGGAGAGCGTGAATCGCGAGGAGGTCACGGACGACGGCCTCGACTCCGACGCAGAACCGAGGCCTCTCACCCAGCCCAGCGAGCCGGCACCGGACAACACGGGCGGCGACCGCGGCAAGCCACCGGCCTTCGGCTACCAACGGTAGCACGTAGCTTGGCACGACTGCGGGCGCGCCGACTGCTGCGCTGGTACGAAGCGACCAAACGCGATCTCCCCTGGCGTCGCTCGCGCGAGCCGTGGCACGTGTGGGTGAGCGAGGTGATGCTTCAGCAGACGCGGGTCGAGGCCGTCCGGGCGAAGTTCGAAGCCTTCGTCCAGCAGTTTCCCGACCCAGAGAGCCTCGCCGACTGCGACGACGACACCCTGCTTTGCGCCTGGAAGGGGCTCGGCTACTACCGGCGCGCCCGCTCCCTCCGTGCTGGAGCTCGGCGCGTCGTCGCGATCCATGGCGGCGAGATCCCCACCGATGCCCTCGCTTTTCGCGAGCTGCCTGGCGTCGGCGACTACACGTGTGGCGCCGTGCTGTCGATCGCATTCGATACGCCGCTGCCGGCCATCGACGGCAACGTCGAGCGGGTGAGCGCGCGTATGCTCGAGATCGAAGGAACACTCAAGACCAAGGCAGCGCGCGTCCGGATCGAAGCGTTCATCGCCGAACTCCACGAACACGCCCGCCCGGGCGAGATCAATCAAGCCCTGATGGAGCTCGGCGCCACCGTCTGCATCCCGCGGAGGCCGCTGTGCGACGCGTGCCCGTGGCGGAACGAGTGCGCAGCGCACGCCGCAGGCCGCACCGGCGAGCTCCCCACCGTGACTGTCCGTGCCCGACCGCTCGTCGTTTGCACCGAGGTCGGCGTCGCCCGCAAGGACGGACGCGTGCTCTGCCGCCGCATCCCGCGAGGCGAGATCAACGAGGGCCAGCTGTGCCTGCCAGGTCTCGGCGTGCCGATCCCTGCCGCGACGGACCTAGGCGCCCACCTCGTCGCGGAGCACGGGCTGGTTGCCGAAGTCGGCGAGGTCGTCGCCACGATCCGCCACTCGATTACGCGGTACCGCATCACGATCGAGGCGCGAGCGTTACACGCGCTCCCACCCGACGAACCACCGGGCCGAGGCCTCTCGTGGGAGGATCCCCACGACGAGGCACTGCCGTGGAGCACGGTCGCGCGCAAGGTATTCGGTCGCGTCGAGGAGTAGAGCTACGCACATCCGCACGGCTACGGCGAAGCCTCGCCCTCGGCGCGCAGGACCTGCTCGACAAACGCCACGTCGCTCGGGTTGTCCACCGAGCCATGTGGTCTGCCGCCATAGTCGACCTCGATGACACGGATTCGCATACCGTGCTCGAGGGCGCGCAGCTGCTCGAGCTGTTCGACCTCTTCGAGCGGGGTTGGCGGCAGCGACAGCCATCGGTCCAAGGCCGACCGAGTGTAGGCATAGAGACCGATGTGACGGAACACCGGACAAGGACCGTGCGCTCGCTTGCGAATGTTAGGAATGACCGCCTTCGAGAAGTACAGCGCATCACCGTTCCGTGCAAAGGTGACGGTAGTCCCCCCGACCTGGCCCTCCTTGCGCTCGGCGACGAACTGATCGAGCTGTTCCCAACTGAACCGAAGTGCCGGAGTCGCGATGTCGACATCGGCACCAACGCGCATGACTTCGACCAGGGCATCAATGACGCGCGGCGGCGTGAGCACGGCGTCGCCCTGGAGATTGACGATGATGTCCGGACAAAGCGCGGCGACCTCGAGCGCAGCGCGCACGCGCTCGGTGCCATTGGCGCATCCCCTATCGGTCAGGACCGGCCGCCCGCCGAGCGCTGCGACATGCTCGGCAATGCGATCGTCGTCCGTCGCAACGAGGACCTGATCCACGCTCTCGGCACGGCAGGCGGCACGCCAGACACGCTCGATCAGGGTCTTACCGAGAATCTTGCACAACGGCTTTCCCGGAAAGCGAGTCGAACCCCAACGTGCCGGGATCACGACAACGGCAGACGAACTCATGCAAAGACCTCGGGGGTTGGTGTCACGTTCCACGCGGCGACCCGGATCTCGCTTGGTGTCAGCATGAGCTTGCCCACGTGGCCCGTCGCTACCGAAAAGGCTCGCTCGCGGCGGCGCGCATCGAGCGCACCCTCGACGAGGTCCAGGAAATAGCGTAGCCGGCCGTTGCTGGTGATCGCCAAGACACGCTCTCCTGTATGGCGAGCACGCAGATCCGCAACGAAAGCTGCGGCTTCGCCCCGCACCACGGCCTCACTGCTACCGAATCCGGCGCTCGCCGGCCAGCGACCTCGCTGCCGCCATTCCTCGAGTTCGGCCGAACCGAACCGCTCACGGATCTCCTCGTTGGTCAGCCCGCTCCAGGATCCGTAGTCGAGTTCGCCGAGTCGATCATCCACGACGGGCTCGGGCAGCTCGAGCGTCTCGGCTACGATCGCTGCGTGTTCTCGTGTGCGAGCCAGGGACGCGCAGTAGATCGCTCCGACGGGACGCGTCCCTACGAGCGACCGAGCCAGCTCAGCCGCTTGCTCGCGCCCTCGGTCCACGAGAGCCAGATCCTGCTGCGCTCCCACCCACACCACGCGGTCGCCAGGGCCAAACGTGTTGCCGTGTCGTGCCAGCAGGAGTTCGGTGGTCGGGTCCATCTGAGACAGAAGAATCGGTCGAGCCCGGCCGGTTGCAAGCCTCATCCGGTGTTTCGCTCAGGTCCGCGCCCGCGGAGGTCCCGGACGGCAGCGGGTGGCAACTGATGCAAGGAGGTCCTACCCTCAATGCAATGCCCATGCCGCAGAGCCACGACGACGAACTCCTCGTACTCGGGGACCTCCACAGCCACTTCGACACGCTGGACGAGCGCTTCATCAAGGAGCGTCGAGCCGCGATGGTTCTGTTCGTCGGCGACCTCGGCGACGAGGACCCGGCGATTGCAGCGCGAATCGCCCGACTTACGATCCCGTTCCGCGCCATTCTCGGAAACCACGACGCCTGGGAGAGCTTCCGGCAGGACCAGATCACACCGGCCTTGCGCCGGAGCCTCGACTCGTTGGGCTCGAACCATCTGGCCTATCGCATCCTCGATATGCCACGCATGGAAGTAACGATCGTCGGTTGTCGGCCGTTTTCCTGGGGCGGTGCCAGCCTGCGGAGCCCCGATCTCTATCACGAACTCTACGGCATCACGAGTCACGAAGAATCGGCGGACAAGATCGTCAAGGCGGCGCGCACGGGCGCCCACAAGAATCTCGTCCTACTGGCCCACAACGGCCCGCGCGGTCTCGGCAGCCGGGCCGGAGATATCTACGGCAAGGACTTCGGCAAGCCGGGTGGTGACTGGGGCGACCACGACCTACGCATCGCGATCCGCCGCCTCAAAGACGAAGGGTTTCGCATCCCGCTGGTGGTCTCGGGGCACATGCACCATCGCCTGATTTTTCCCCGGGGGAAGACTCGCCAGCGCTGCGTAACGCGGTCCGGAACCGTCTACACCAACGTCGCCCGCGTCCCACGGATCTTCCATTCGTCGACCGGCGTGTCAATCCGCCACTATGTCTCGGCACGCATCGTGGGCGGAAAGCTCAGCTCGCTCAACGAGGTTTACCTGAGCAACGGGACGGTGCAGGAAGTCTCCTTGCTGGACAGAGAAGCGACGGCCTGAGTCCGTCTGCTATTCTCGGCGCATGCGACTCTCCAAAACACCGATCGCGACGCTGCGCGATGACCCAGCCGACGCCGAAGTCCCGAGCCACCGGCTCCTCGCCCGAGCGGGCTACATCCAGAAGATCGCCGCGGGCATCTACACCTATTCGCCATTGATGTGGCGGACGCTGCGCAAGATCTCGAACATCGTGCGCGAGGAGCTCGATCGCGAGGGAGCACAGGAAGTCCTGATGCCGATCATGCAGCCGCGCGAGCTCTGGGAGGAGTCCGGACGCTGGGCGCGCTACATCGCTGAGGGGATCATGTTCCACCTCGTGGACAAGAAAGGCACCGAACTGTGCCTCGGCCCGACACACGAAGAGGTCGTCACGACCTACGTCAAGCGCATCGTGCATTCCTATAAGCAGCTACCGCTCAACCTCTATCAGATCCAAGAAAAGTTTCGAGACGAGATTCGCCCGCGCTTCGGACTCATGCGCGGGCGTGAGTTCTTGATGAAGGACGCTTACTCGTTCGATGTCGACGAGGCCGGCCAGGACGCGAGCTACCAGTCCATGGACCGTGCCTATCGCCGGATCTTCGAACGGTGCGGGCTCGACTTCACTGCGGTAGAGGCCGACGCGGGGGCGATCGGCGGCAGCGGCTCACAGGAGTTCATGGTCACCGCCGACACAGGCGAGGACGCGATCATGGTGTGCCCGGCGTGCAACTACGCCGCCAATGTCGAGAAGGCCGACTCGCGCATCCCTGCAGCCCCGGACGGCGGCGCCGCCCAACCCCTGGAGAAGCACGCGACGCCGGGGATCACGACCGTGGATCAGCTCGTCGAGTTTTTCTCGCGCGGCGCCGACACGATGGCCAAGACGATTCTCTACAAGGCGTCCTTCGCCGACGACTCGGGAGTGGAGCGCGACGAGGTCGTTGCGGTGCTGATGCGCGGCGATCTCGAGGTCAATGAGATCAAACTCATCAACGCGCTCGGTGCGCTAGCGGTCGAGCTCGCGGACGAGGCGACCGTAGAGAGCACGACCGGCGCCGCGGTCGGGTTTGCCGGCCCGATCGGCCTGGCGCCCGGCACGCGGATTCTCGCCGACCTGACCGTGCGCGGCATGACCAATCTGCTGACCGGCTGTGGCGAAACGGACGTGCATTGCACCAACGTGAATCTCGGCCGTGACTGCCCGGAGCCGTCCTGGCACGACCTGCGCAAGGCACGCGTCGGCGAGGGTTGTCCACGCTGCGCTGACGGCGTTCTCGACGAGACCCGCGGTATCGAAGTCGGGCACATCTTTAAGCTGGGGACCAAATACTCGATCGCGATGGACGCGAAGTTCACGGGCGCCGACGGCAAACTCAAACCATTCGTCATGGGTTGCTACGGGATCGGCGTGTCGCGGACCGCGGCGTCCGCCGTGGAACAGAATCACGACGAGGTGGGCATCCTGTGGCCACGGCCGATCGCGCCCTTTGAGGTCGTGGTCGCTATCGTCGACGTCAAGCGAGACGTGCAGGTCGAGCTCGGCGAACAGATCTATAACGAACTCATAGCCGCGGGCGTCGATGCCTGCCTCGACGACCGCAAAATGTCCCCTGGTGCCAAGTTCAAGGACCTGGACCTGCTCGGCTTCCCGATCCGAATCGTGGTCGGCCGTAGGGCGTCCGAGGGCATCATCGAGTTTTCCTTGCGTAGCGATCGACAAAAGCACGAGATCGCAGCCGCAGATGTGGCCGCACGCATCGCTGCTCTGGGCTGAGCCAGCTCGCCCGGGAAGTGTATGCAAATCAAGTCCGCTCTTGCCACCAAGGACGGGACGAGGCGAGCGTTTTCGCACAGGTGCAGACTGGATTTCCTGCGACGCATCGACGGGCCCAAAGAAAAGGCGATTGGGTCCGTTGTTCACGTGGATGTGGTGGCTATAGGCTGAGTGCACCCCCGCGCCAGATCATCCCCTGCGGAGACCTCCTATGTCGCTTGCTCTCGTGCCGCCCGTCACAGCCGCCGTCGCCACGACACCGCAGGGGCGCAGCGCGCGGCGGTTTGGATTCCTCATCTTCGCCGCCTCGTTGGGTGCAGTCCAGGCGCAGCGCCTCGTCAAGGACATCAACCGGAGCCCGCCACGCATCGTCGCGGGATCTTCGCCGCATGCGTTCTTCGCGCTTGGCCGCACGACCTTGTTCGCCGCCGAGACAAGCTCCGGGGTCGAGCTCTGGAAGAGGACGGACAAGACCGTCGAGATGGTCAAGGACATCGCAACGGGCGGGCCGCACTC
>CAYSWE010000173.1:0-8636 GCA_964434515.1 uncultured Phycisphaerales bacterium
GGGCAAGGATGTGCCCGTGCAGTTGATTCTTGGAAACTCGGTCCTGTCGAGCCTGCGTCAGGTCGTTGCCGCCACTCGGGAGACCGGACCGACCCAATGCCCCGATCTGCACACGACCTCGATGCGGCGCGCGATCACCATGCAGATCGATGGGACGCAGGAACTCGGGGCCGGACCGCACCGCCAAGTCGATGGCCGCACGCACGAGACGAAGTTCGTTCTCTCCGTGCGCGAACTCTAGACTCTTCGGAATCGCCGATCGCCAGCTTCTAGGTTTCGAACCCGAGGCGGCGTGCCTGCTCTTCGCGCCGGGCCTTGCGCTCGGCCGTGCCCTGCTCCGACTCGGCGCGGCCGAGGAAGACGTTGTCCTCACACAGGCGCACCCAGCGCGCGTAGAGCGGGGCTCGCTCGCGTAGCGCGTGTCCCATACGGATCGCGATGTCGCGGTAGCTGAAATGCCCTTCCGGCGCGGAACGCAGCTCGAGGAAGTAGGCCATCTGTCGTGTGTCGAACTGAATGCGGACTCGCTGCAAGAACGCGAACGGGATGACGTAGGCCGTCTGTCGTGGAAAGCGTTCTTGAAGGCGTTGGGCGTGTTCGGCGACCTTGGTCAGGAGGTCGCGATAGCGCTTACCAAGCCCGGCCTCGTCGAACAGCGGCGGCACGGCAAAGCCATGCTGCGTGGTCATGGCTTGTTGCTGCTGGAAGCCCTTGCGGTGCCGCGCGATGTCGCGATAGGCGCCGAAGTCCATGAGGATTTCGAAGTCAAACAGCCCGCCACCCTCCAAGCCCTCGGGGACGGCGTCGCGCCTGCCGCGCGCGGCGAGTGTCTGCTCGAACAGGCGCTCGCATTCGTCTGGCTGGAGTTCGTCGATACGCTGGTGCAGCTCGGCGAGTGGTACGTTGGCGTGCTCGTAGACG
Organism: uncultured Phycisphaerales bacterium; assembly: GCA_964434515.1. Taxonomy (GTDB): domain Bacteria; phylum Planctomycetota; class UBA1135; order UBA1135; genus CAYSWE01. The sequence continues at coordinate 922 of CAYSWE010000173.1, forward strand.
AGCGACGCCAGTAGCCGTCGGTCGAGGTCCGCCGGGGCGCTGAGCAGTCGCACGTCGAGGTCGCGCGCCTGGGGCGGCGTCTCCGAGGCTGGGCGCTCGAGACTCTGCGCGATCGAATCGAGGCGTTCCCGCGTCTCGCGCAGGTAGGTGTTGTCGCGAGCGTGTGTGAGCAGCGTCGGCACCTCGCGCTCGGCCTCCTCGCGGATGCGTTGGCCGATCACGCGGAATTCCGCCAGCGGATGCGACAGCAGTCTGGTGACGAGGTCCGCGGTAGTCCGCGCGTCGGCGACGATGCCAAACTTGGTGTAAAGAGCCGGGGTCAGCAGGTAGCGAGCGGAGTCGAACGCCTCGGCGCGGACGGCGCGCGCCCAGCTCGTTTCGTCCTCGTCGGCTGCCCTGGGCCGCTTGGTCCGGATGTGGTCCTGTAACGCGTCGATCGACTCGCGGTAGAACGCGAAGCTGTCCCGGATTACGGCTTCGTAGCTCGAGGACCATGGCTCTCCGGCGGCGACGATCTCGGGATCGCGCCAGTGGCCTTCGCTCGAGAAGCTGATGTAGCGTGTGCTGCTCTCTTCGAAGCTCGCGCGCCGCTCGCGTTGGATGAAGCGCGTGACGAGCTGGGAAACGTTCTCGACCGCCAGATGCAGGACGGCGCCCTCGCGCAGCGAGTTGTGGCCATGATCGATCGCGTAAGTGCGCAGGAACTTGCCCGACTTGTCGACCAGGAACTTGGCGAGCACGTCCTCACTCGCCTCCGGCAGCGGTAGCTCCGCCAGTGTCTTGCCTTGCTCGGTCAGCCCACGCTGCAAGCGACGTAGGAAGGTCCTACGCATCGACAAACGGCTGCGCGAATAAAGTCCGTTGAGCGTGGCCCGGATCTCCTGCGGCAGCTTGCGGACAAGATAGATGTCGGCGTGGTCGCGTGGCTCGACGCGCGAGAAAAACCTGGCGAGGACGCTTCGTTCGAGCGGTGTCAAGGGCTCGGTCATCGTGCTGGACTGTAGCCTCTAATGGTGAGAATGGGCCGAGTTGTCCAGGGTCTCCGGGCGCAGGACCCAGGCGATCGCCGGCACGAGGCAGATTGCGCAGGCGATGAGCAGGGCCGAGCGCGCTGTGAGCAGTCCGATCTCGATGAGCCAGCCGTGCGTGAGCATGCCCAGGCACGACGCCGACGTGAACAGGCCGAGTTCGGCGGCGAACGTTCGACCGCGGAACTCGTCGGGAACGATCTGCTGCAGGATCACCGTGGAGATGACCCAGATCGTCGCGCCGCCCAGGTGAGCAACGAACACGAACAAGCCGCCGAGCCAGAAGTCGTGGCAGAGCGCGAACGCCGCGTAGGACAACGGCGCGACGAAGAAGGCGATCGAGATGGCGGTGCCGAGCCGCTCGCGATCGGCGCCGGCGAAGCGATAGGCCAGGAGCGGTCCGAACAGCGTTCCGAGCGCACGACAGCCCCACAGGAAGGACACGCCCAGGCTCGGGTTGTTGGCGATCTGGTAGTCGCTGCGACCAAGGAGCGCGAGGATCAACGTGATGACCCCCATGCTGCCCCAGCCCAGCTTGACGATGAGAAGTCGCCGGACGTCGGGCGTCTCGCGGATGTAGCGCAGGCCGTCGCGCATCTCCTCGAGTCCGAGCAGGCCACCGATGCTCTTCACGACTGTGCGGGGCCGCACCGTCGGTTGCCAGTGCATGGACAAGACGATGAGACCGGAGGCGAGGAAGGTCAGCGCGTCGACCAGTACCGCGACGCGCCAACCGGCGAAGGCGAGCACGATGCCGCCGAGCCACATGCCGAGTGCGAACGTGATCGACCAGGTAGCCGAGGTCGCGACGTTGGCGGCGACAAGATGCTCTGGTTCGACGACCGACGGAAGGATCGCTTTGTAGGCTGGCATGAAAAACGCCGTCAGCGTCATCTGCGCAGCCGTGAGCAGATAGACCCAGATCGCTGGCCCGCCGGGTTCCAGGAGCAGGAAGCCAAGCGAGACGACGACGGCGGCGAACTCGCATGCGATGAGAATGCGCCTCCGGTCGAGCCGGTCCGCGAGCACGCCAGCGGTCGGGCTGAGCACCGCGAGTGGTCCCTGCTTGAGCACGAAGACGATGGCCAACGCCAGCGCACCCTGCCCGGCGTGACTCGGTTCCTCGGATCCACCGACCAGGAGTTCGATCAGAACGAGGGCATTGAACCACGTTCCGACGAGGCTGATGGCGCGCGCGAGGAAGAGCTTGCGCCACTCGGGACTCGCCCGCCAGGCAGCGCGAACCCCGCGGAAGCCCGTGGCCTGCCGGATCGATGCCGGCCGTGTCAACGCGGCAGCCGACTCTCCTCGAGAGCGTCGAGCTTGCGCTCGAGCCGCTCGAGGCGATCACGGATGACCTTGAACTCGTCCAGCATGGCACCGCCGCGCGCGAGGAAAAACACGACGAGCCAGATCAAGGCGATGACGAGGCTGATGAGCCCGACCTTGGGGTCGTTCCATTCCGGCAGGACTTTCGAGAGCTGGTCACTGCCGAAGAAACTTACGACGAACAGAATGCCAAACACTGTGTGCATGCGGGCTTCGCTCATCGGTCCACGGTTCCTTTCGATGTCATCAAGAGCGCCGAATCAGGACCGCGACACCTCCCCCACTGCGCGCGCCCAGCTCCGGCAAGATACGTTCGCTGGACAGCATCTGCCAGCTGTCGCCGAGAGAACTCAGCACGGCGTGCACGACGGCTTCGTTCTCTTCACGCTCGATGCTGCAGGTCGCGTAGACGACTCTCCCGGGTCCGCGCAACAGCGAGCAGGCGTCGGCAAGGATCTTGATTTGGGTTTCGGCGAGGCGGCGCAACGAGTGCTCCGAGAATCGCCAACGCGCCTCGCTGCGCTGGGCAAAGACGCCACTGTTCGAACACGGTGCGTCGACAAGGACACGGTCCACGGGGGAGCGCTGGAGTTCGTGTTCGAGGCGATCACGTGCATGCAGAGGCGCGATCGAGGTGAGGCCGAGGCGTTCGATCTCGGGACCGAGGCGCGCCAGGCGTTGGCTGTTCGTGTCGAACGCGAGCACCGCGCCTCGATCCCCGATCGCCTCGGCGATTGCCGTGGCCTTGCCTCCTGGCGCCGCGCAGAAATCGAGAACGCGCTGGCCCGGCGCGAGATCCAGTAGGTCGACGACCTCGGTCTGTGTGCTGTCCTGGACGCTGAACAAGCCGAGCCGGAAAGCCTCCGTGTCGAGTGGCGAGGTCTGCGCTGTCTCGACCACGATCAGGCTCGCGGGATGGAACCCGACGACCGTGACGATACCCTCGTTGGCGAGCCCCGCTGCGAGCTCGTCACGGTTCGTGCGTAGGGGATTCGTGCGCAGAGTCAGCGGTGGAGCTTCGTTCCCCGCCAAGAGAAGCGCATGAGTCGCGGTCGGTCCGCGCTCTTCGAGCCAGCGTGTTACGAGGCACGTCGGGTAGGAGTAGTAGATCGCCAATGCCTCGGCGTCGGTCGCGTCGGGTGGCGGCAGGTGCTGATCCAGCGCGCGGGCGTCCGCCAGCCGTCGCAGGATCGCGTTCACAAAGTTCGCGCCGCCCTGCTTGGCGGCGACTCGGGCGAGTTCGACCGCATCATGGACGACCGAGTGTGCCGGTGCCCTTGGGTCGAACAGAAGCTGGTAAGCGCCGAGCATCAGCGCCGCCCGCAGGCCGAGTGGTCGGGGGCGCCGCCCCTTGGCCAGCTTGGCGATCACCGCATCCAGCGTGACGCGGCGCCGGACCGTGCCTTCGGCGAGGCTCTTCGCGGCGGCCCGGTCGCGCGCGCTCAATCTAGGCGGCGGGAACGGGCGCTTGCTTGTCCCGAGCCTTCCGCTGTCCCCGGCCACGAGGTAGGCACAGAGTACTTCCCAAGCTGCCCTCCGGCCGGCAGCGACCGTCATCCGAAGCGAGCGTCGGGCGGAACGTGCTGACCACGCACGAACTCGCCGGCCGTCATGTTGCGACCGTTCTCTGGCTTCAATCGCAGGATGCGGTAGATCCCCTGGCCGGTGCAGACGCGGATGCCCTCCTCGCCGGCGGTCATGACCCCACCAGGCATGCCGAGCCCAAAATTGTCGGTCTCGAGGGCGCCTTTGAGGATGATGAGCTTGCGCGGGCCGAAACGCGTCCGGGAACCCGGCTTGGGCGTAAAGGCTCGCACGAGCCGGTCGATCTCGATCGCCGGACTCTCCCAGTTGATGAAGCCGTCTTCCTTCTTGAGCTTCGGGGCCCACGTTGCGTCGGCGTCGTCTTGGTCGCGGAACTCGTCCTTGCCGGCTTCGATCAGCTCCATGCCTTGGATCAGCGCTGGTCCCGCCAGCGCGGCGAGGCGGTTGAACAACTCACCGGAATGTTCGGTCGGTTCGATCTCGGTCTCGAGCGTGGTCAGGATTGGGCCCGTATCCAACTCTGGATCGATACGTATGACCGTAAGTCCAGTCTTCGGATCTCCCGAGAGGATCGCGTGCTGCACGGGCGATGCGCCGCGGAACCGTGGCAGCAGCGAAGCGTGCACGTTGAGGCAGTAGCGCTTCGGGATCGCAAGAAACTCTGGCGAGAGAATCCGCCCGAAGCTCACCACGACGATCAGGTCGGGCTCGAGCGCCCGCAGCTGGGTCATGAACTCCGGGGCCAGCACATCGGTCGGCTGCTCGCAGGCAATCCCGAGCTCCTCTGCGACGAGGCGCATCTTTTGTGGGTAGATTTTGCGTCCGCGGCCTCGTGGCCCATCGGGCTTTGTGACCACGAGATCGGGCGCCCTGCCGTCTTCCGCGAGGGCGCGGAGAGTTGGGACGGGAAAGTCATCTGTGCCGAGGAAGACTGTCTTCACGGTCCATTGTCCTTCACGGTCAAGATCGAGCCTCTGCGGAGTGGGTGGCCAAAACGAGAATCGTGCGAGCATAGCGGCTCGGCGCGCCGTCGCAGTGAGTTTTGCCTTGCGAGTTCGGTTGGGACCCGTACCTTGCGGGCATGCCGCTGCGAGCGGGCTTTGGGCCTCGCAGCGGGTCAGCTCGGGACGAAGGGGAGGATCAGATGCGTAGAAGTAGAGCAGTCGGCGGATTCTTGATCGTGGGCTTGCTCGGTGCGCCCGCACTGGCTCAGTCTGGCGGCGACCAGCCGGATCGTGGCAAGGCGGAACCCACGCGTGTCGAGCGTCTCGAGCAGCGGCTCAAATCCGTCGAGGCCGAGTTGTCGCAGCTCAGGTCGCGCGCGGACAACCCGCCGGCCGGGGTTGGATCGGCAGGCAGGCGCGTGCCGGCGAAGGTCGGGTCGACGTTCGCGGAGCTGATGCGTGGCCTTCCATTCGGCCAGGATACGGCGACGAGCGGCGCGGCCGAGCGCATCCGCATTGGTGGTAGGCTCGACTTCGAGTTCTACGACCTGAGAGCGAACCGCAACAATCTCGGCAACTATCGCGGCAACCAGTTCGGCCTCAACTCGGGTGCGACCGAGTTTCGTGTTCGCCGGGTCAATCTCAATCTCGATCTCGAAATGATCGAGGATTTTGTCTTCCACTCGACCTTGACGTTGGATCCCGTCGTGCGCGACGAGGATGAGGGGGCGGTCGACATCGACGAAGCCTATGTCCGCTTCGGCAACGTGATGCGCAACCTCTTTGGTGTCGAGGACCCGTCGAACTCATACATCCAAGTGGGCAACTTCTATCGTTGGGAGAGGTCCTTCTTTCCGCGGGTCAGCGAGGCATACTCGTTGGCCGGAACGTCCTTTTACCGCGACGAAGTCACTGGCATTCAGATCGGTGGCGACTTCGAGGAAGGCTTGTTCTATCGCGTCGGGCTCGACAACGGCTCGTCGATGACCGCGCGGGATGCCGGCGTCGGCGCGCGCCGTGGCGCGGCGGGTCCAGGTGCCGCGGCTGTCGGCAACTCGCCGATTCTGCACGACAACGAGCAACTCGGCGACCTGAATAACTCCAAGGACTTTTCCATTGGCGTCGGCTACAAGGGCCGCATTGAGGATCCGAACGGCGATATCCAGTTCGGTGCGGCGATTTCTTATCGTGAAGGGCGCCTATCGAACGTCGAACGCACGTTTTTGTCTGGTGTCAGCGCGGCCTACGATGGTGGCAAGCAGAAGCGGCGCATCGGGCTCCTCGGTATGGCGGACTGGGACCTAGACACTCTGGTCGTCGGACTCAATCTCGAGGCCTGGTTTGCGTCGGACGGGAATGGCGATCGCGACGTGTGGAGCATTGGTCCGTGGGTCAAGCTGCCGCTGGACGGCGTCTATTACCAGAAACGGAAGTTCTTCACCGGTGTCGGCGCCGGCTATCGCGTGAGTAGCCTCCACCAGAGCGACGGCTTTGCCAGTCTCACGGCGCCGACCGGTGCCCTCTTTGATGACCGGACCATGCACACGATCGACTTCTGGCTCGATGTGACGCGCAACGTCGATCTCCGCCTCGAGATCAACAACATGAACCCGATCAATCGGAACCGCTCCGAGACCGAGTGGCTCATTCAGTGGAGCGTTCGATTCTGAGCGTGACTTTTCTGCGGTCGGCCCGGTAGGCGCGGAATGCGCGATCCTTGGGCACTGCTTGGAGCGGGCGCGGCCGACGAGGGTTTCATCGAGAATCGTCGCCGGCTGTCGCTGTTCGGGCTGTCCTTCGAGCTCTGCTTGATTCCGAGCCGGGGTGGACGCGCCGGGGTTCCGTCGACTGAGGCGCCAGCGTTTGCGGTGCACCCAGCGGATCGGATCCGAAGCGAGGAGGCGCTCTGGCGTGGCGATGGGCTCGTCCTCACGCCCAATCGCTATCCGTTCTTTGCGCCCCAACTCCTCGCGTGGCCCGAGGCGGCCAGCCCGCGGGAAGCGGATCGGGACTTCCTGGAGCGCTGCTTCCGTCTGGCGGACGCCGCCGGCGCCTCGTTGCTGTTCAACACCGTGGGCGCGTCGGCGTCGATCCCGCTGGCCCACGCGCACGTCTTGGCCGCGCAGAGTACCGTATTGGCCGAGATTCCACTCGTGCGGGTCGGTGTCGGTGATGGCTTTTCCTGTTGGAGTCCGGATCCAGGCGGTCCGGCGCCGTTCTTCGCGGCGGTGATCGAAGCCGTGGATCCGGGCCTGCGCGCCCGCGAGGTGCGTCGTCTCGCCGACTGCAGGCGGACTGCAGCGGTCAACCTGATTTCGGTCGGAACCAAGGTGTGGGTCGTACCGCGGCGGCAGGAGGTCCCGGCACCGGAGTTTCCCTACGCGATCGGCGCGGGCGAGCTGTTCGGCCGCTTCGTGTTCCCCAAGCCCGATGAGTTTGGCGCTGCGACGCAGCCAGCCCTCGAGGCGGCCATGACCAAGGCCACGGTCCGCTGTGGTGCGCAACAGATTGCTTCGCTCCGGCGTGTGTGGGATTTCTGAATCCACAGAGAATCCCCGCGTCGATAGCCAGTATTTCCAGTCGTTCTAGGAACGTGCAATCTGTTGTTGTGGCCGCCACCGCCACCACCTAGATGTTGTTGTTTTTTCGATGAGAACGGGCTTGCACCGACATGGCACAACTATATGTTGGGTTCCGTTGGGCGGTGATACCAATAGGGAGGGGCTTGACGGGTTGGTTCCCTAGTTGAGCCGTGGGTTGGCCTTCGGGCCGGTCCATGCCTGTTGGAATCAGAATGTCTGCCTGTGATCCTCGCTTACTGAGATGACTTCCAGGTAAGTACCTTCCCTCATTCACCTTTCCCCTCGGG
>CAYSWE010000174.1:0-4595 GCA_964434515.1 uncultured Phycisphaerales bacterium
CCGGGGAACTGAGTGTCGAGGAGGCCAAAGCCATGCTCAAGGCCATGAAGAAGGAACTCGGTCGGCGCCGCAGCCGTTGATCCAACCCCGCTTCGACTAGCGAACGCGGCCGCGCGGCGTCCTTGCTTGCGAATGTAGCGCCACAGCTCGTCCGTCTGCTCAAGTCTTCGGCGTGATGCGCCGGCTGCGTCGGCGTCGATTCTCGTCGACGTTCCGCCCGACGCGACGAGCTACGTGTTAGCCGTCGCCCACTCGGCACGAAGCCTGGGAAAACTCATGACCAACCACCCTGCTGAAGCACAACCTCGTTCGGGAGCGGGTATCGTCGCGCTTGGCGTTCGTCCTCGATAGGCGGACTACTTCTTGGCGGGGCGGCTGCGTGCGGGTCTTTGGGAGCTTCCGAGCCGTCTGCGGATGATGCGTTGGAGTTCGTTCCAGTCGCGGTTGGCGCGCGGGTCTTTGCGGCGGTCGGCTCCGAACAGGTTGGGGCCCGGGTGGAACCAGACGATCTTGCCGTGCCGGTCAACGACGAATGTCGGCTCGGCGAGCGCCAGGTCGTTGTCGTGGACGAACTCGCGGAGCTTGCGCCGTGCCGGGTCCGCGGCGGTGGGGATGCCCAGTTGGCCGAGCAGTCTGTGCACCGACTTGTCGTGCGGCTGCACGAGCGCGAGCATCGCGAGGCCGGCGTCCTGGTCGCCGCCGCACAGCTCGGCTAGTGCTGCGATGGTGTCGGTTCCACCCGGGGAGGATGTGGAGCAGCAGCGCACGAGGGTTAGCTCGTGCTTGGCGAAATCGATCGAACTCTCGCCGAACGGTCGCCCGACGATCGGTTTCTCCGCGCGTAGCTCGTCGATCATCTTGGTGGCGGTCTCGAGAGTGAGCCGACTGCTGAACCCATCGAAGCGCACGACACCGTCGCGGTCGACCAAGATGGTCCAGGGGGTTCCGCCGGTCTGGTAGGTGCGCAGGAGTTCGGATCCCTTTCCGTCGGCGCCGGCGTCGTGCGCGAATGGGATCGCGAGTCCATAGCGCTTTGCGGTCGCTTTGCCGCGCGCTTCGGTGTTGGTTCCGAATCCTTCGAAGACCGTCTGCACAGCGACGAACTCGACGTCGTCGGTCTTCGAGTAATGTCGCACCAGCTTTTGCAACAGGGGGAACCCGTGCGAGTGGCAGGCCGGACACCAAGACTGGTAGCAGTAGAGGTAGAGGACTCTGCCGGCGAAGTCCGCGCGCCGTAGTGTCTTCTTGCCGGGCGGTAGGTGGATCCACTTGTCGAGCTTCCACTCAGGGGCAAGCTGATTCCGCATGCGATGTGGACCTCGCTGGGCGGGTGCCGGAAGCGCCGTAGCGGCGATGATGGCGAGAATGAGACCTGCGCGGGGAAAGGGAGTCATGCGGCGATCCTACGTCTACCAAGCGCAATGGGTTCCGTGTCGGGCCAAACGCGCAGGCGCCAGTGGCCTCACTGGCGGAGCCGCAAGGTCCAGTCGCCGAGCGTAGCCCAGAAATAGCACCGCTTGCGACCGATGTCGCCGCCGACCGTCTGCCAGGTCTTGGCCTGCGACTCAAGCTCGAAATAGCGCCGCAGAGCGTCGCCGATGTTCTTGCCCTCGCGCAGCGCCTCGGAGAAACCGCGCGGAGCATCATAGAAGACCTTGGAGCGGCCGACGATGGTCAGCGCCGGCGTGAAGAACAGCTGCGACTCGGCGTTTTGGCGCGCACCATAGCGCGGATCTCGGAACGGCAGCCGGCGCGCGTTTGGTGGGCTTAGGACCTCGCAGCCGACGTGCAGCAGGAGATAGCCGGTCGCCGGCAGCACCGAGTTTGCATAGAGCGTGCGGTAGAAGGCGAAGTCGGCTCGGCCACTCTTGGCGTGTGCGGCGGTCGCCGGCTCGAGCGAACCCAGCGTCGCGTTCCACCGCCAAGCAAGGATCTCACCGTGCAAGGCGTCGCGCAGGCGTTCGGGCGATGTCGCTTGGAAGCCGGTGAACCGGCCGTTGCTGTGCCCTGCGACGAAGCGCAGGGTCGCCGGGCGCGTAAGCCACGCGATCAGGGCGGCGAGGTCGGCATGCTGGCGGACGTCGTAGCCGGCCTCATGAAAGTCTGTCCACTCGGGTGCGGCCCGCCGCAGGGCGCGCATGCCGGAGCCGAGGCGCCACGCGAACGACGCTGGGCGAAACGCATCGCCCCGTCGGGTCGTGCGATAGGCGTGGTTGCGCGCGAAGTAGTTGGCGAGCAGCTGCACCTCGAGCTTGGGATCTGGTTTCCAGAGATCGAAGAACGACGGGCGTTTGCCGCCGACCTTGGCGAGTGTGCGCGGATGCCCACGCTCGTCCAGAAGCCTCCGCCCGCGGAACACGCTGCGCGGGCTCCACGCGACGCCGCGCGCGTCGATCCGCGAGATCGAGAGCTCCGGCCGCGCGATAGGATTGTCCGCGCGGCGATCGGCGGGCGTTGTTTCCGCGTCTCGAGTGGCGTCGTCGATTGCGATGCGTCCGTGCTCCAGATGCACGCGCCCGTCGTCGATGTGAAAAAAATCTGCGAACGACAGCGAGCCGGCCTCGTGGTCCGTGGGGACGCCGCCGTGCTCCGGGACGCCGTCCGGGAACACCGCGTAGAGCGTCGCGAGCGTTTGCCGTGGCTCTCGGTAGACCTTGTCCCAGTTTCCGTTCAGGTCGGCCAAGACGAGGTCACAGCGATCCGCGACGAGCTCCGGCACGCGGCGCAGGTAGCTGGTCCGGTAGCGGGTCTGATTCTTCTGGTTGCGGTGCAGCACGAGGTCGCCACGCTTGTGCCAGTTGACCGTGCGCACGAGCCGTGCGTCCGGAAAGTGACCGACCAGCACCGCGCCGGCTAGGCCGAGCGGGCTGTGCCAGAGTTTGATGAGGTGACGGCGAATGGCAAGGACGTAGCTCCCACCTCGATGGCCAGCAGACTTGGCGAGGGTCACAGTCTCGATCCGCGCCCGGTATCCGTCGTGTTCCAGGTCGCCGGCGAATCGGTCGAGTGCGCGGCGTAGTTCGTTACCGCCGAGCTTCCACACGCGCCGCTCGACAAGGACGCAGACTCGGCCGCGCGGCGAGGACGTTGCCTGTGGCGCGCGACACCTGTCGAAGTGAGCGAGGCTCTGGGCACCAAGGCTGGCTGCGAGCAGTAGCGGGGCGTGGATCCACTGGGAATGCATGGCGCTCAGCATACCCCGCGGCACGATGATATCAGTCTGGACCGATCGGTCCAGATCTGCCGATCCGCGCGCAAGGCTAGCGCTCGCACCGCAGTTCCATCGTAGCGATCCCGGGCCCGGTTCACTTCCTGCCGATCTTGGCTTGGCCGCCGTGCGTGATCGTGAGCCCCGCCGCGTTCGCCGTTGGATCGACGATCAGTCCCTGGTTGTAGAAGCGCGCGCCGACGAGTCTTGCGTCGTTGGGGATGCCCAGTCCCCACGTGCCGTTGACCGTCGCCAGGACCCGGTCTGGACTTGCCAACAGTTCGCAACCGGGCATGCCGAGGCCGGCCATCGGCAAGGGTAGCGTGAACGGTCCCCAAGCCTTGCGCGAGAACCCGAGCAGCATCAGCGCCCCGCGATTGTTCGGCAGCCCCTTGAGCGTCACCGTGAAGAGCTTGCCGATCCGTGGCCCTCTGGTTCCGCTCGTTGCCAGCGTGATCGGGGCGGAGCAGGTCTTGCCAAACGTCACGTAGCTTGACGCTGCGCTGCCGCTGCCTTCGGTCAGTGTCACGATGCGATCGACGGTAAGGTTCTCGAACAGCTCGCAGCGCCCGGAGGGCCAGCTGATGCGCACGTCCGCCGCCTTGAGGCTGCCGAGTCCGAACGACGGCCACGGCGTCTCGCTCGACAGTACGCTACTCCCTGCGATCACCTCGCGGACTTGACGCTTACCACCAGCGAACAGTTCCACGAAGGCACCCACACCGCCGCGGTTGCTCCTGGTGCCGACTGGCCGGACTGTCAGCCAGTGGTTGTTGTTGCCTTTGCCGTCGCCCCAGAACAGTCGCCCTGGATTGCCGCGGCCAGGGCCGATGATGTTGAAACCACCGATACCAAGGCTGCCCGTGTAGAATAGGTCCAGATCGCCGTCGTTGTCGAAGTCGCCCAACGTGCCACCCCAGCCGAACTCCGTTTGCGCGACACCAGCCTGCACGGCGATATTCGTGAACGTCCCGTCGCCGTCGTTGCGGTAGAGCCGTTGCGGTCGATTGCGGGTTGCCCCAATGTTGGACGCGAATAGGTCGATGTCGCCGTCGATGTCGCCGGGCGCAGCGCACATCCAGAAGCCGCCCGGCGACAACCCCGCCTTCCCTCTGACGTCCGTGAACGTCGCGTTGCCGTTGTTGTGGAACAGGTGGATCGGCGTCGGTGCGAAGAAGACGTCGTTGCAGACGGCGACGACGAGGTCCGTGAATCCGTCCCGATCGTAGTCCATCGTCGTGACTGCGCAGGCTCCAAGCGACGTGTCGAGACCGGCTGTCTTGCTGATGTCGGTGAACGTCAGGTTGCCGTTGTTGCGATAGAGCTGGTTCTTGTACTGCTTCTTCGTAGCCAGGGAGCCGAACGCACAGATGAACAGGTCGAGGTC
>CAYSWE010000174.1:4695-8628 GCA_964434515.1 uncultured Phycisphaerales bacterium
GAACAGGTCGAGGTCGCCGTCTCGGTCGTAATCCAGTACCGCCGCGCCGCCGAGCGGCCCGCCGGCGCGCACAAACGTCAGCTTGTTCGAGGCATCTTGGAAGCCGACTTGCGCGCGTGCTGTGCCGCCTAGGGGCACGGCGATCAGAGCGGTGAGCAGGGTGGCAGGGAGCAACGGGGTTCGATTCATGTCGGGTTTCCAGATCGCGAGAGGGAAGATCTGACTCATACGGTGTGCATCGCTGGATTCATCCAGAACAGTGAGAAAGACCTGCGTCGAGCGGTCGCGCGGGTTCTGCTGGCGGTTGCTCGACCACGAGACCTGGCCCCGAGGGTGGTGGGTAGATCGGCACCACGCCCGGCAACGATTTCAGTCTGGACCGATCGGTCCAAACAGGCTAGTCTGCGCCCGCGTGGCCAGAAACCACGCGGAGAACCTGATGCCCTGGCAGAAGAACTTTGATGTCGACGAAGCACTCGCGAAGGCCGGAGAGGCGTTTTGGACGCACGGCTACGAGGCGACCTCGTTGTGCGACCTGCTGGACGCGATGGGGATCCGAAAGGGCAGCTTTTACGACACGTATGGGAGCAAGAAGGACGCCTATCTGAAGGCGCTGCAGCGCTACGTCGACGAGCGTTTCGCCGCCTTTCGCGCGATGATCGACGGGGAGTCTCCACGGCAATCGATCGAGTCGATGTTGCGATCGATTTATCGAGAGTGCGTGAGCCCCGACGGGCATCGGGGGTGCATGGTGATCAATTGCGCGCTCGAGCTGGCGCATGACGACGAGGATGCGCGCGGCCTTGTGCGGCGGACGTTCCGCGCGCACGAGGCACTGTTTGCCAAGCAGATCCGCGCGGCGAAGGACGCCGGCGAGCTGGGCGCTGACCTCGATGCCGCCGCCACGGCGAAGGTGCTGATGGCGATGGTGATGGGCATGCGTGTCTATGCGAGGTCGGGTGCGGGGCGTGCGACGTTGCACACGCTGCTGGACCAGGCGCTCCATCTCTTGGAGCCTGCGGTCCATACGGAAAACAAAGGACGAGAATCATGAGCGAGCCAAAGAACGCATTCACCCTCGACGGCAAGGTGGTCGTCGTTACCGGTGGCACATCCGGGATTGGCCGTGCCGCGGCCCTTGCGTTGGCAGACGCCGGTGCAAGCGTTGTCATCGGCGGTCGGCGCACGGCCGAGGGCGAGGCCGTCGCCGGCGAGATTCGGAGCGCGGGCGGTGAGGCGTTGTTCCGCAAGACGGATGTCACCGAGACCGCGCAGACGCAAGCGCTGATTCAGAGCGCCGTCGATGCCTTCGGCGGGGTTGACATCGCGTTCAACAATGCTGGTACCGAGGGCCGCGGTCTGGTCCCCCTGGTCGAGGAGAGCGAGGACAACCTTCGGCATGTGATGGAGGTCAACTTCTTCGCCGTGTGGAATGCGATGAAGGCCGAGATCCCGGTGATGAGCCAGCGCGGCGGCGGTTCGATCATCAACACGAGTTCGGTCGCCGGGCATCGCGGCTTTGGCACGTTCTCGTCGTATGTTGCGTCCAAGTTTGCGGTCGAGGGGCTGACGCGTTCGGTGGCCCAGGAGGTGACCGGTCTCGGCATCCGCGTCAACTCCGTGGCTCCGGGGCCGATTGCCACGGCCTTGCTCGATCGCGCCACCGGTGGCGATCCGAGTGGCTTCACACAAATGGTGCCCATGCAGAGGCTTGGCACGCCTGAGGAGGTTGCTCATTTGGTGACGTTCTTGGCCTCGGATGCATCGAGCTACGTGACCGGCCAGGCGCTCAAGGTCGACGGCGGCATGACGAGCTGACGGAGAAAGCACGACCCCATCGCCGCGCGTCGCCGTAGTTTGACGGGCCATGGGAATCTCCGAACAACTGTCTGCCGCCGTCGTCGCCAAGCGCTCGCCGCTCGTTCTAGGACTCGATCCGCGGCCGGAGCGGATGCCGCCGGCCTTCCGGGATGGGGCGCACGGGATCGTGCGATTTCACGAGCGCTTGATCGGGCTGCTGCGCGACTTCGTGGTTGCGATCAAGCCGCAGAGCGCCTTCTTCGAGTTGCTCGATGAGGATGCGTTTGCGGCCTGGCGAGATACCTGCGCGATGGGACGGGATGCGGGGCTCTGCGTGATCGGCGATGTGAAGCGCGGCGACATTGGTTCGACCGCGACCGCGTACGCCGAGGCGCACTTTCGTCACGCCGATGTCCTGACCGTGCATCCCTACCTCGGGGACGACTCCATCGACCCCTTCCTCGCGCACTGCACCGACGGGGGCAGGGGAATCTTCGTGCTCTGCGCGACCTCGAATCCTGGCTGGCGCCGCTTTCAGGCAATCGAGGATCGGCAAGGCCGCCCGCTTTGGTCTCATGTCGCCGACGCGATCGCCGAGTGGAACGATCGTTGTCGAGCGCCGGACGCACCGCTCGGGCCGGTCGGGGCGGTCGTCGGAGCGACGCATCCGGATCTGCTCGTACGCGCGCGTTCGGCAATGCCCGCCTCGTGGCTGCTCCTGCCGGGGGTCGGTGCGCAGGGGGCATCGGCCGCGGACGTCGCGCCTGCATTCCTCCCCGACGGAACCGGAGCGCTGCTGCCCGTGAGCCGTGGTCTGGCTTCGTGCTTCGAGCCTGGCGAGGTTGCATGGGAGAGCGCCGTGGTAGCAGCGGCCGCTGCGATCCTGGCCGAGGTGCGCGCCGGTGTCCCGGCGCTATGCTTGTGACTTGATGGACTGCCTGGATCCAGTTGCTTGGGAGAGCCTGCACATGTCGGGGCTCTTCGTTGGCTACGTTGCGGGCAACGCGGCGCTCGCCGACGCGTTGCCCAGTTGTCCGCGTTCGGTTGCTGATCTGCTCTGCGCCAGTCGCGAGCGCGTCGCCGCGTGTGAGCGTGGCGCGTGGCGCGATGCGGTGTGCCAAACGTTGCGCACGAGCGCAACCCAACATGCCGCGCCCGATGCCGTGCATCGCGCCTGTGACGCGTTCGCCCAGCGCGATACCGTGGCCATCGTCACGGGTCAGCAGCCCGGCTTGTTCGGCGGACCACTCTATGTGTTCCACAAGATCGCGACGGCGCTCCGGTTAGCGCGCGAAATCCGCGCGACCCAAGGCGCGCCGCACGTGGTCACGATCTTTTGGAATTGGTCGGACGATCACGATTGGGGGGAGGCGAATCACACCTACCTGGTGAACCCTGCGCTCGATGTGCAGCGCGTGCGCCTGCGATTGCCGACGACGGGGTTGCCGTTGTTTTCGATTCCTGTAGGACGCGAGGTCGGCTTGGCTCTCGACCAGGCGCGCGATCTGTTACCGGCGACGTCAGGTTGCGAGCAGGAACTCGATCTGCTGCGGCCGGGTGCGACCGACGACACGCTCGCGACGCTCCTGACGCGCCAGCTGTATGCGCAGTTCGGCGAACACGGTTTGCTCGTGCTCGAGCCGAGTCAGCTGCCCACGGAGTGTCGCAGCATTCTGCACGAGTGGCACGCGGGAGCCGCTGACCTACGGGGGCTGTTGCACGACGCCAGCTCCGAGCTGGTCGATCGCGGCTTCGATGTGACCGTGGATCCGGAGGCGCCGTTCCTGTTTCAGATTCCAGACGGTGGCAAGCGCACGGCCGTGTCCGATGGCGAAACGTGCGCCGCAGGGGCGTTGCCGAGTCCCGGCGTGCTGCTGCGTAGCATCTGGCAGGACTACCTGCTGCCGACCCTTGCCTATGTGGGTGGGCCTGGGGAGGTTGCGTATCTTTCGCTTGCCGCGGCGATGTATCGGAGCTTGGGAGTGCCGCGGCCGCAGCTTGTTCCGCGCGCTTCGATGACGCACCTCGACGCGCGTCATGCGCACGACTGCTCGCGCTGGCAACTGAGCTTGGCGGATCTCGAAGCCGGGCCGCGCGCGCTCGAGCAACGCCTCGCCGCGCTGGAGTCGGACG
>CAYSWE010000175.1:0-8611 GCA_964434515.1 uncultured Phycisphaerales bacterium
GATGTCGGTCAGCCTGCCAGTCGCGCTACCAGTCGCGCTACCAGTCGCGAAGTCACACTGGGCCAGCATGTCGTCAATCATGCCCTGCAAACCGAGCTTGCGACCGTCGTCGGGCGAGTAGATCCGCGCGATGCCGTAGTCCATCAGTTCGCGAATCTCGTCCGGCAGAATCACCCCACCGCCACCGCCAAAGATGCGCACATGGCCGCAGCCCGCCTGCTTCAGGAGATCATGGACGTACTTGAAGTACTCCATGTGCCCGCCCTGGTAGGACGTGATTGCGACACCTTGGACGTCTTCTTGGATCGCAGCATCGACTACATCCTGCGCCGAACGGTTGTGCCCAAGATGAATCACCTCGCATCCGGATGCCTGCAGAATCCGGCGCATGATGTTGATCGAGGCATCGTGCCCATCGAAGAGCGCCGTAGCCGAGACGAAGCGGATCTTGTGCCTCGCCTGCACAGGATCCGGGCGTTGCGTTTCGAGCTGACTGGTCATGCGGCCATTATGCACCGTTGCCGCCTCATGGGCAGCCGCATTCCCCTACCAGGATCGAGACGCTAACTCAGTGCGTTCACACGACGGGCTGCCAACGACTTCTTGCGCGCCGCGGTGTTGCGATGGATGCAGTTGGCCTTGGCCGCCCTGTCAATCCGCTTGAACACGACCGGAAGCAGCGCCGTCGCGGCCGCCTTGTCGCCGCTCGTTACCGCCTCGTTCAGCCGACGGATCCACGTCCGCATCATCGTCTTTTTCATCTTGTTCGCGAGCGTGCGCCTCGAGTCCTGGCGTAGCGTCTTCTTCGCACTCTTAATGGTGGGCATCCGGGTCTCCCGCTCACTTGTTGAGCGTTTCCAGTTTCTTGCTTACGTCTTTGAATCCAATATCGACTTCGACAATGCGGCTGAAGAAGCCACGAGCGTCGTCGGAGTTTCCACGGTCCTCGGCGACACAGCCCAGCTCGTAGAGCAGGTCCAGTGCCCGGGGATGACCCGTGCCAACCGCTTCGAGCGCCTTCTCGAGCTGGCCCTGCGCCAGATCCAGCATGCCCTTCTTGCGGAACGCCGCGCCGAGCCCAACCAAGGAATCGAGCTTCTGACGCGGGTCTTTCACGGCCTTTTGGAACTCGGCGATCGCACTGTCCACGTCACCGGCACCGAGCAGCAGTTCGGCAAGCTCACGGCGGAGCGCCAGATCGGTGGGATGCGCCGCCACACGACGCTGGACGTCGTCGCGCCGAATCCCGGCGATCTTCTTGTCCAGGCGGGCAGCCTTGGCGTCGTCGCCCAGCTTACAGGCCTTGGCCAGATCCTTTTCGATCTCGGCAATCCGTAGCTGGTCGACCCGCGAATGCAGGCTGACGTCGTCCGGCGTTGCCTTGAGCACACGTTCGAGGCAGTCCAGCCCACCACCGAGGTCGCCGGCACGAGCGCGCAGCTCCCCCACCTGACGCAACACGTCCAGATCGTCCGGAGCCTCGGCAAGTCGCTTCTCGACACCCGCGAGATCCTCGGCGATCTCGTCGGCACTCTTGTGAATGCGCTGCGCCTTCTCGAGGCTTTTCTGCTGATCCTTGTCCTTCATCAGCTCGCGCGACGAGGTCGCGGTCGCAAAACCAGCCCCCTCCAACTGGCCCACGGCAGACAAATTCTTGCGTGCACGAATGGCATCCTGGTCGCGCGGGTTGAGCTGAAGCGCTCCCTCGAGACACTCCATGGCCTCGTCGAGCTTTTGCAGCTCCTGCGCAACTCCCGCGGCCGCGCGCCAAGCGGCCCCCGCCTGCTGCGCGTTCGGTCCGGTCTTCCCCGCCTTGGACAGCCGCTCGGCCAGGTGTCGGTAGACGACGTAGGCAGATTTGGGATGACCGGCCTTGTAGAGCGACTCCCCAAGGGCGAGGTTGGCGCCGACATCGTGCGGTGCCAACGCCAGATAGCGCTCCAAGTTGCGCGCGCGGCTCGCGTGCCCCTTGGTCATCTTCGCGATGCCCGAACTGAGCAGTGGCAGAAAGCCCTGCACGCGGGCCAGCACACCGCCACCCTTCTTGCCCTCGAACTTCTTGTCGAGCGCCTCGCGCAGCCCGAGCCGCGCCTCGCCGCTATCCGGGTCGAGGTCGAGGATCTGCTGAAACAGACCGATCGCTAGCCCGTAGTTGCGGCGGCGACTGGCCTCTTCGGCCTTCTGAAGATGCTTCGATAGATCCATGCGTGGGATCGGTTAGGCGAGAAGGGGCGGAACAGCGTAGCGACGTGGCCTGCGTCGGGCAAGGTCGAGCCGCGATCGGTCCCAGCGCCGGACTTGTCGCCACCCGGACGCCACCCTACCTTGTGAGGCAATGCAGATCGTCCTTTATCCCGACCCCGTGCTGCGCCGCGGAACCACACTGATCGACGACCCAGGTCCGGCCTGGGCCGAAACCGCACGGCAGATGCTCGATCTCATGTATGCGACCAATGGCGTTGGACTCGCCGCCCCCCAGGTCGGCATCGCAAGCAGCCTTCTCGTGCTCAATCCGAGCGGCGATCGCGCCAAGAGCGAGGACGAACTGATCCTCTTCAATCCGGTCCTCAAGTCCAGAAAGGGCAAAGCGTGGGGGCAGGAGGGCTGCCTGTCGTTCCCCGAACTCTATGGCGACGTCCAACGCGCCACCAAGATCGTCGTCGAGGCCGTCGGGATCGACGGCGAGACGATCGAGTTCCGGGCGGAAGACTTCCTCGCCCGCGTGATCCAGCACGAAATGGACCACCTGAAGGGAGTGGTTTTCATCGATCGCTTCAGTCCGGCCGACAAGATCCGCGTAAAGAGCAAGATCGAAGAGTTCGAGCAACGCTACCAGCAGCTGCATGCTGCGCGTTGACGGCATCCCGGCCGCGACGACGGTCCATGGGCCAAGCGCGATCACGGTTGGAGTCTTCGACGGCGTCCATCGCGGGCACCGCGCGTTGATCGCGCGAGTCCTGCAGCGAGCACGGGAGATCGGCGGCGTGCCGATCGCCATCACCTTTCGCGAGCATCCGGATGCGCTGCTTCGCGGCCGCGCGCCGCTACCGCTCCAAACGCTAGAACGACGCCTGCGGGCGCTCGCCAAGCTCGGCATCGAGACTACGGTGGTGCTCGATTTCACGCCGGAGCTACGCGATCTCGATGCCGCCGGCTTTGCCGAACGAATCCTACGGCGCGGCCTCGGCTGCGAGCGCCTAGTGCTAGGCTTCGACTCCGCGATCTGCAGCAAGCGCGAAGGCACGGTCGAACGATTCCGCGAACTCGGCATCTCGGCAGAACGTGTCGACAAGGTCGTGATCGACGGCGTCGCTGCCAGCTCTTCGGCAATCCGCAGCGCCCTTGAGATCGGGGACGTCGCGCAGGCAGCCGCCATGCTCGGCCGCCCGCACGCGATCTGCGGCAAGGTCGTCCGCGGTCGTCGCCGCGGCCACGAACTCGGCTTCCCGACGGCGAACTTCACCCCGCCCGCCGTCTGTCTGCCGGCCCCCGGCGTCTACGCCGCCATCGCCGAAGTCGGCGGCCGGCGCCACCTCTGTGTTGCAAACTACGGCACGCGTCCAACAGTCGACGCAGGGCCCGAACGCTGGATCGAAGCGCACCTACTCGACTTCGACGCGGACCTCTACGGGCAACGGCTGGAGCTCGCGTTCGTCGAACGCCTCCGCGCCGAACAACGCTTCCCCTCCCTCGACGCGCTCAAGACCCAGATCGACCACGACATCGCGACTGCACGCCGCCTGCTTCCGGAGCTTGACCCCTTGCCCAAGGCTACCTAAGATCCCGCGCCCCTCAGCCCGAGGGGCCGGAGGATGGGTAGGTAGCTCAGCTGGTAGAGCACAGCACTGAAAATGCTGGGGTCGGCGGTTCAAGTCCGCCCCTGCCCACCAACTCGTAGGATTGCGCCCGACAGCCACCCACCGCGATGGTTGGACGCATGGGCTCTTCAGGACCTCGGGCCAGCCCCACCGATCGACGCGCCCCTCATAGCTGGGATCGTCGATTCGTCAACGCTCCATGGGTCCGAGTGATCGCACGAATCGCAGGTTGACCGCCAGACGACTAGCGATAAAATATACGGAGAAGCAAATCTTCTGGCAACCACCCTTCTCTCGTGCTGCACCAGGACCATCACCATGACAAAGCCCCTCATCGTTGCGATCTTCGCGAGCATCTTCACCACATCGCTGGCTGCACAGCCTGGAAAACTAATCAAGAACGTCAAGCTACCAGTTCCAGGAAACGGCGTCGGTGTAGCAGTCGACTGCAATGGCGTCGTTTACTACACTCACGTGACGCCACAGATCCATAGGATGGACAAGAATGGCAAGAATCTTGGGTCATTCAGTACCGGCCGGGTCGTACTCAACGAATTGGCGTACGACGCCAAACGCAACGTGCTCTGGGGCTGTGAGTACCGGTCGCGACCCATCCGCATTTTCAAAGTGGACGTGGCGACAAAGAAGACGACCTTGGCGTTCGTGACCAAGACGATTAGCTTGGGCACTTTCCGTGACGGGCTTGCCCTCGACGCAGCGAAGGACTCGCTGTATGTCGCCGGCGATGTCAGCTCGACGATCGACGAATACAAGGTCACGGGGACCTTCATCCGAACCTTGACGCCGAAAAACGCACGCGGCGGAACGTTGGGTGCCATCAGCGGCGTCACGGTGGGCCGCGGCGACCTCCTCTATCTCGGTCAAAACGGACGTCGACAGATCGTGCAGGTCCGCAAGAGCGACGGTAAGTTCCTCAAAGTATTCGCATCGCCCGGCGGTGCAAGAGACGAGGGCCTTGAGTGTGATCCGATCAACTTCGCTCCGAAACTCGCACTTTGGTCTCGTGAGTTCAATTCACCTGGCTTCGTATCGGTCATCGAGCTGAAGCCGGGCACGTGCTCGTGTGGCGGACGACAGAATGATCCACCGCGTTTCGTTGGGCCGACTCCTCGATGCGACTCGACGATCAATGCCGCAATCGGCAAGCCACTGCGCGTCACGATCCGTGTAACGGACCCACAACCAAGCCAGCGAATCACACTGAGCGTCGCCGGAGCTCCTCCTGGGGCAACGTTTGCGCCCAGTCTCCCGGTGACGGGCGCAGCCGGCGCAGCGGTGCAAACGGTCATGACTTGGACCCCAAGCACCAGTGGGCAATTCACATCGACGTTTACCGCCAAGGACAACGACGCAAGCTTCCCGCGATCCACTACGTGCAAGTTCAACTTCAGCGCATGTGCGGTTGCCGCCTGGTCTCTGTACGGCGCAGGGCATCCCGGAACGAAAGGGATACCGACGATGGCAATGTCTGCGGCGCCCAAGGTGGGAACCACACCACGACTGATCGTCGGCAATTCGGCAAATACTGCAAGCCATGGCTGCCTGCTCATCGGCCCAGCACGGCAGAACCTGAAAACGATCTATGGGGGAACCCTACTCGTAAGGTCCACGGTGGTACTGCCATTCGCAATCCCAAGAACGACGCTCCCAGTGCCGATTCCCATTTCCAGCGCGCTCTCGCAGTGCGGTTTGCGAGTCTACATGCAAGCGATCGAGTTCGACCGAGGAGCGAGCAGGGCACTGTCGTTCTCGAGGGGTGTGCAACTGACGCTTGGGCGCTAGCCCTCATGCTCGACTCGGCGCCAGGTGTTGCCTAGCGGCCCGTCACAGAAGTTCAGTATCGATCTTTCGGGCCCTCGGCACCGCGTCTATACGTCCAGCCCGCGCAGCCAGCGGTCCACAAGTGCGTCGAACCGCTGACGAAACGCTGTTCGCAGGTGTTCCCACGTCCCGGTCGGCGAGGTAGCGGACGCGACGATCACCACCGCTGTCTCGCCTCGCCCATAGACGATACGTCGCTGCAGGATCCCGGCACTGCGCGAATCGCCCGCCCACGGTCGTTGCAGGAGCACCATTCGGGAGCTCGCCGCGCGCCCGGCCTTCCCGATCGTCGTCTGCACCGGGTCATCCATCGGAATCTCCGTATACAGCGGATAGGCGTCGCGCATCCACCGCTGGACTACGAGGGCGTCCGGCTCGTCCGCCAAACGCTCGCCAGCAAGAACCAGGATGGATAGATGGACCTCATGCTCCGGCCCACGCTGTCCCGTCGGCGGACCGACGATGGTCGGTGACGACTTGTCCAGGCGAACCTGGACCGGCGTGGAGAATCCCATGCATCGTTGCATCCGGATCCCCAAACCACCCGGAAGCCCTAGCTGTGGGTCTTCCGATACGTAGCCATCCCCCTCGAAGCGGCCGCCGTCGGAGCGCGCAACCGGACCGGCGTCGAGGATGTGCAGCGACGCTCCCTCGCGCACGAGTCGGAAGACGAAGGGTTGGGCTCGCCCCGGGCCGCGAAACTCGCCATCGACCAACGTGGCGAACTCGGCATCCACCAAGACACGGATAACGGAGCCCATCGCATCGATTCGACGAACGACCGGCACCTTGGCGAAGCCGAAGATGGCGCTGGAAGCCACCGGGTCGCTGTGCTTGGCAGCGTGCGCCTTGC
Organism: uncultured Phycisphaerales bacterium; assembly: GCA_964434515.1. Taxonomy (GTDB): domain Bacteria; phylum Planctomycetota; class UBA1135; order UBA1135; genus CAYSWE01. The sequence continues at coordinate 6,514 of CAYSWE010000175.1, forward strand.
GCAGCGCGTGGAGGATCTCGGCTCGCCGAGTCGCGAGCGGCCCCCAGACAAAGCGTGACGAGAGGATTCCGTCGAGCCCGGCTGGACCGCGAGCACGGCCGGCATTCCAACGTTGGGCAAACTGCCGCACGACCCGCTCGACATCGGCGCGCGGGGGAGCGACACGCCCGGTATGGTCCGTGGCAAACTCGACTTCCAACAGGCTGACTTCACCTTCCGCCCCAGACGGAAGCGGCAGAAACTCCCAGGTCAGAATGCGTTGCACTCCTTCGACCCGATCCTCGTCTGGTGGCGGATCGACCGCCGCCACAATGGCGCCAGCAGGCAAGACCAACCGATGAATCGACGTGGATCCGGACCTCCGCGCGACAGGGAAACGGTGTAGGATGAACCGGTTCGCCGTCGGCTCGAACAGCATCCGCGACCAAACGTGCCGAACAACCTCCATGTCATAGGTGCCGTGACCGCGAGCGAGCGCGCTCCGTAAGTCGACGGCAAACACATCGGACATCCACCCTGAACCGACCTGGCGAAGTTCCGGGCTGGTCGCCCCCTGGATCCGAGAATCGAAGACGGCAGCGAGCGCTGCGCCACCCGGCAGCGTGAGGGACCGCGGCGCCTGACTCGGATTGACGATGCGTCCGGCCAACTCGATGCGCATCGCCGTGCTGCCATCTACGGCAAACGACGCCGTGGACCGGATGGTCATCGGGCGCGTCTCCGCGAACGTCCGCCAGCGATCGGCCATCCTGCCATCGCCTGCCCTGCCTGGCGGCGCGACGTAGTACGCCACACGAAAACCAATCGTCTTTGCCGGCTTCGCGGTGCGCAACGTTCGGTCAAGACGCAGGTCCACGACCTCGGTGGCAAAACTGCCGCCCTGGGCCTGATAGGCGCCATCGGGTCCGACGACCCACTCGGCCACATTGCCAACCAAGTCCTGGCAGCCCGCCAGCGAGGCACCATCGGTATGGCCGCCAACGGCTTCTGGCTTCTCGAGCGTGGGCCCTGCGATCACGCGGGCGGAGTCGAACGTGGCTCCCCACGGAAACACCCACGGACCACCGAGACAGCCGGCAGCGCGAAACTCCGCGATGCTCGGTAGGTGCCCGCCCTTCCAGCGCGCGTAGGCCTCGGCCGCGGCGGGCGGAAGATTCCGCACCGGCAAGTCAGACTCGGACTCAGGAGTCGCCCCCCCGGACCACCCCAGGGGCGTGAGCCGCTCGCGTTCGACCGCGTCGTCCAGCGCCGCCAGGAACACGGCGTACTGACGGTTGGTGACCTCGGTCTTGTCGATCAGGAAACCCGGCACCTGGCGCTCGGCGTCGCCCGCGACATAGACCGTCCCGTCGCGGAGCGCCGCCTCGGGAAGCGCCACCGCGCGTAGGCGTGTCACGACACCGCGACGAACCAAGACCACGAGACGCCCAGGAATCCACCCGTCGCCTGGCGCAACCTCGATCAGATAGGTGCCACTTGGCAGCTTACCGCGCGGCTGAAACAACCGAGTCTGCCCCTGCGTCCCATCGTCATCGATCCGTTGCGCGGTCACGCGCGCGTCAGGCGGTGCAACCTCGAGATCGACCACGCCGCGCCCTCGCACTCCGCTGATCCACTCCCGAATCGTCGGATCGAACTTGTATGCAACAAGGCAGGTATCGATGGTCTGCAGCGCTGCGGATTCTTTCTTTGCCTTGATGAGCCGCGCAACCCTTGCCTGAACAGCCCGGAACCAGACAGCCTTGACGCGGTCGTCGCCGAGCACCGGCCGGACATCGCCGAGTACCAGCTGAACTGCGGAAGCAGCGTGACCGGCCGCCAACTTGGCGATCGCCTCCTCGAGCGCCGCCTCGGCCGCACGCCGATCGGAACTGCCCTTGAACATGACAACCCCGGCTGCACCGCCGGCCAGCAGGACAGCTGTCACGAGCGAAGCCACGAGGCTGCGCTTGCGTCTCTGGATCAGTCGCTTGATCCGCTTCCCGGCGGAAGGGAATCGAGCCTGCACGCTCTCGCCGCGCAGGAAGCCACGCAGGTCGCGAGCCAGTTCGACCGCATCGCGATAACGATCGTCGCGCGATTTCGCCAAGCACTTGAG
>CAYSWE010000176.1:0-8596 GCA_964434515.1 uncultured Phycisphaerales bacterium
AGCGGGGCGTGTTGGTCGACGCCGGGAAGCGCCGCAGCACACTACCATTGAGGTCGATCTCGACGAGGTCACTCGTGAAGTTTGCGACCCAAAGCGATCCGTTGCCGCGATTGCCCTCAGGGTTGTATGCCAGCGCGCGGGACGCCGTCAGACCGGTTGGATTCGGGATCGGATTCTTGGCGAGGGTCTGCATGCCGTTCTTGGCACGCACACGATTGACGAGCTTCCCGGTCGTATCGACGAAGTGGATACCGAAGTCGAACCCAGCAAACAGTCCGATCCCGTCGGTCGCCATGTCTCGCCAGCCCCACCGCGTCCCTTTGGTCTGTGGGTTCTGGTTGAAGCTGCGGACGAGCTTCCCTTTCAGATCAAAGACGTAGACCGTGTGTGGTCCGACCGTGACGGGGCCTTTGCCACGTCCCGTCACGTAGATGAAGTTCCCGAGCTTCTGGACACCAAGCGGATGCACGCTCTTGGTAATCACCGAGACATTGACTGGCTGACGATCGAAGAGGTTGAAGCTGGCATAGCCAGCGTGTCGATCGGGGCGTGGGCCGACCTGGGCTGCGATGGCTGTTGCGCAACCCAGAATAGCGATGGTGATGCGGGTGGACGGGCGTGCTCGGAGCATAGAACCTCCAGTGCGGGATGAGAGAGGAAGCAAGGCAGTAGACTCCACCCAACGATAGGGACGCTCACCACGGGCGCAACCCGCGACGCTCGATCCGACGGCGTGCGTCCACGATCTATACGGCGTGCACAATCGAGTCGCTCTCGTGGCGGTCGGTGCATCCGTGGCGCCGGACGGCTAGACTCTCGGCCACGATGGTGATGGACGCGCGCGGAGATCGAGTCAGGGACGGACGTAGTGGCATGCTAGGGCGTGGCTTACGGACGGCGCGCCGTTCTGCCCGCTTGGGGCGGTTGTTTGTCGAATGCGTGGTCAAGGAGGGGCCGCGTGCAGCGTTTGGGCGCGCGCGCGCGTATCGGACGGCGTTCGCGACTGGGTCGCGCGAGGCTGCCGCCCGTGCGACTGCGTCGGGTGATGTCCTGTTCGTGTCCGCATGTCGTGGAGGGACACGGCGCTACCGCTGCGAGCATGCGGTGGAGCAGCTCGCGCTCGTTGGCTACTCGGCGAGCGTCGTGCTGTGGCCGCACGCCGACCTCGCCCCGCTGATCGATCGTTTCGAGACGTTCGTGCTGCAGCGCGTGCCGTACGATGCTGATGTGCGCAAGTTTTTGGCGTCGGCGCGTCAGCGTGGCAAGCGCGTGCTGTTCGACATCGACGATCTCATGATCGATGCACGTTATGCACCCGGCCTCGGTCACCTCGCGTATGCCGGGCGCTTCGAGCGGGAGCTTGCCGAGCGGCACCTGAGAGATCTCGGGCGGACGCTGCGCGCGTGTGACGGCATCGTTGTCTCGACGACGCCCATTCAGCGCGCGTGCGCCGCACTCTGTCCGCAGGTTCCATGCTGGGTGCATCGCAACCGTGTGTCGCAGGTCATGCTCGATCGCTCGGCCGCGTGTCGGGAGCGACGATCCAGTGATACCGTCGTGCTCGGATACTTCAGCGGGACGGCGACGCACATCGCGGACTTCGCGGTCATCGTGTCGGCGCTGGTTCGGTTGTTCGAACGCCACGCTTCGGTTCGCTTGCTCCTCGTGGGGGAGATCCAGTTGCCGCGCGTGTTGCAGCCCTTCTCGGACCGTATCGATGTTCGCGGCCTGGTCGAGTGGCGGGATCTGCCGGCGTTGATTGCCAGCGCCGATATCAACCTAGTTCCACTGCAGAACACAGAGTTCGCGGCGGCCAAGAGCACGATCAAGTGGCTCGAGGCGGCGCTCGTGCGCAGGCCGACGATCGCGACCGCGACGAGGGCGCACTGCGACGAACTCTGCCATGAGGAGCATGCCTTGTTGGTTGCGCCGGGCGCCGACTGGTTTCCGGCACTCGAGCGCTTGGTTACCTCCCGGGGGGAGCGCGCACGCTTGGCCGAGGCAGCGCACGCGCTTGCGCTCGAGCACTACACGCCTGTGGCCGGCGGCACCTCGTGGCGGCAAATCCTCACGCACTGCTCACCGGCACGAGCATGAAGAGCGCAGCCGTCTCCGTGGTCATGCCTGTCTGGAACGCGTCGCCAGGGGCTTTGCGCGGAGCGGTGCGCAGCCTGATCGCGCAGACGTTGTCTGATTGGGAACTACTCGTGGTCGAGGATCCCAGTGAGCGACCGGCCGCTGCGGTGCTGCGCGAGTTTTGCGATGCGCGGATCCGGCACGTGGTCAATCCGGCGCGCACGTCGATGGCGGCGGCGCGCAACGCCGGGCTACGTCTGGCACGCAGTGCCTTGGTCGCGATGCTGGACAGCGATGACATCTGTGAGCCGCATCGGCTCGAGGCGCAGCACGCATTCTTGCACCAGAACGCAGACATCGCAGTTCTGGGCACGCAGATTTCGCTCATCGACGACCGGGACCGACCTCTTGGGCACCGGGTCTACCCTTGTGCCAGCGACGCGATCCTCCGCCAACTTCGAGTGTTCAATCCGATTGCCCATCCCAGTGTCATGCTGCGTCGTGATCTCGTGCTCGAGGTCGGCGGATATCATGCGTGCGTCTGCGAGGACTATGACCTCTGGTGTCGCCTTGCCCAGCTGGGCCATCGCTTCGCCAACCTGGACCGCGCGCTGTTGCGCTATCGGATCCATGATGGGGCATCCAAGAGCCGGCGCCTGCACGCAACGCTACGCGACACGCTGCGGATCAAGCGGGAGTACTGGCGCGGGCAGCTTGGCCTGCGCGATCGCGCTCGCATGCTTGGTGAGCGGGCGCTGCTGCTGCTGCCTAGCCGTGTCGTCATGGCACTGTTCCTGCGCACGACGGTGCGTCGTCGTGCGGCCCTGAAGCGTGCATGAGCGGCCTGCGCATCGTTCGCGTCATGCCCTTCTTCGAGCCGCGCTATGGCGGGTGCGTCGTGCAGGGACGGGAGGTTGCGCGGCGACTTGGTGCGCGCGGGCATGACGTGCGCGTGGTGACCACCGACCTCGGTGTGGCGCCGAGTGTGCCGCGGGAACAGTGGGTCGAGCAAGATGGGTATCGCATCTACCGCGCGCGCACGCGGGCTGCCAACCGCGTCGTCCCATACTGGGTGCCCATGCTGCGGCGTCCGCTCGACGAGGCGCTCGCCGGTGCGGACGTACTCTGCATGAACGTCGGCCTGACCCTGACAAACGCCCTCGCGCGTCGCGTCGCGAGTCGGCATGCTGTTCCTTATGTCTACAATGCCGAAGGGGCACTCTGTCCGTATCGTCTCGCCCTCAAGGGCAAGCGTAAGCGCGTGTTCGTGCGTTGCTTCGAGCGGCGAATCCTCCGGGACGCGGCGGCGTTGCAGGCGGTGACGCAAAAGGAGGTCGCTGACCTCGAGGCACTGACGGCTGCGCCTGCGCGGATTCACCTGGTCCCGAACGGCGTGGAACTGGTGCCGGCCCCGCCGAGTGACGGACAGCGCTTTCGGCAGCGGCACGGTGTCGACGAGCGCGCGCGCGTCGTGCTCTTCCTCGGTCGAGTGGATTGTTTCAAGGGCGTGGAGATCGTGATCGCTGCCCTCGCGGCGACGCAGCGTGATCTCGCAGAGCTGGTCTTCGTCGTAGCCGGCCCGAGCGAGGGCGATTCGGCAGCGCGTGCGCGGACGTTTGCCCACAAGGTTGGCGTCGCCGACCGAGTCGTGTTCACCGGGATGTTGGACGCGACCGAGCGGCTCGCAGCGTTGGCGGCGGCCGATGTGTTTGTCCTCGCATCGCTGTCCGAGGGATTGCCGAACGCAGTCCTGGAGGCTGCAGCCGTGGGCTTGCCGCTGATCGTCACGCGCCAGTGCAACGTCCCGGAAGTCGAAAGTTTCGGCGCCGGCCTGGTCATCGAGCCGACACCGGGCGCGGTTGCCGATGCGCTGCGACAGTTTTCTTCGGTCGCCGATGACGAGGCAGCGCGTCGCATGGGGGCTGGTGGCCGACGGATGGTCCGTGAGAGGTTCGCGATGCCGCGCGTCGTCGAGCAACTCGAGGACTTGTACGAGCACGTCGCGCGGCATCGAAGCCATGCATAGCAGGCGGCTCCGCGCGTTGCTGCTGGCGCTCGTCGCTGCGCATCTCGTTCTCTTGGTCGTGCGGATTCCGCATGCAGCGTTCGGCAAGCGGTTGCGCTCGATTCGCGAGTGGCGCGAACGCGGGCAGGTCCACTACCACCTCGGGCGCTGGCCCGAGTCCGCCGCCGCAATCGACTGGCTGCTCGAGCACACGCCGCCCAACTGCGTCGTGCCGTGGCGTGGCGATTGGAAAGGCGCGCTCGAGTTTGCGCCGGCGTTGCTCTGGCCGCGCATACTCTATGTGGCGAAGAGCCTTGGCTCGAGCCAGCTGTCCGTGCACGGGCGTCCGATCGCGACTCGCGGTGGACGGTGCGTCGTGCTCAACGGGCACGGCATGAACCTCTCTTTGGGACCGCGCTGAGTGGGGCCCACGCGCATCGATGGGCCGGGGACCGCGGTTCGTTGTGTGGTTGCAATGCTGGCAGCCTTTGCGATCGCGACCCATCTGGCGCTGTCGCTCACCGGGCGCATCGAGGCCTGGTTGCTGCCGGCCGCGATGATGGCCGGTTCGAGCGTGGCGATTTTCTGGCCGGTCCGCTTCGCGAACTCAGGCGACTCGCTGCGCGTGGTGCCGAAGTGGGTGCCGATCGTTGCCGTCTTAGCCATGGTCGCCGCGTTCGTCGCGGTCACCTGGGGTGCGCTGGCGACGCCGCCGCGTGAGTGGGATGGGATTGTCAGTTGGGCACAGCGCGCCAGGCTTATGACGCCGCCATGGAGTGTCACGCGGCCGGAACTCGCGGACCCCGCCGTCTATCTACACGCGCGCAACTATCCAACCTTGCAGCCCATGTTGCTCGGTTCGCTGCGGGCGCTGTTCGGTGCTAGGTTTGCGCGCCTCCTGTTTCCGTTGCTCTGGCTGTTGTTCGGAACCACACTGCTCGCTGGCCTGCGCCGCGTGGGCTTGCCGCGTTCGATCGCGTGGACCACCGTGGCATGTGCCGTATTGACTCCGATGTGGCTCAACGTTGGCGCCGGATCCGTGGACTCTGGCTACGCGGACCTCTTTCTGAGCGCGGCGCTCATGGTTGCCGCTGTTGGAGTTGCGACGCGATCGTGGATCGAGGTCGCGCTCGGCGTGTTCCTTCTGCCGCTGATCAAACCGGAGGGAGTTCCCTATGCCGTGCTCGTGTGGCTCGTCGTGTTGGTTGCGAACCGACGTGGGGCGAGCATCGCGAGCCTGACCGCGCTGGGCGTTGCTTTGGTGCTGCGGCTCGACCCGATGGGGAGTCCGGATCTGTTGCTGGCGCTCGCGATCCCTGTTGCCTTGTCACTCCTCGGCTGGTGGCTGGCAACGGTGCGACGCTCGTTCGGGGTCCTCGTCTGTGGAGCCATCTTGGCGAGCTTCATCGCTGGTGCGGTTGCCTTCGGGTTGCGCGCGACCGAGGGGCCGCTTGTTGCGTACTGGACGGCCTCTTTGGGCTGGACGCACCTCGATTGGCACGTCTTGGGCGGCATCGTTCGGGGGCTCTTCTGGGCCCGTAAGCTCGGGCTCGTGTTCGTGATCCTCGCGTTGCTCGCAGTGTCCCCGCGGCGCGTCGCGGGTCGATGCCCGTCTCGTCCCCTGGCGATGCTGACGGCACTGCACGTGTTGGTCGCGATCGCGGCATTGTTGCTGAGTCCCGAGACAAACCTCGAGCACGAACTCCGCTCTCGCTTCGATCGCCTGTTGCTCCATGGCGTCGGCGTGCACTGGTTGTTGATCGGCTGGTGGGTCGGTGGCGATCTCGTGCGGCGCGCCCGTAGCGAGAATTTCTGCAACGTCGGAACGTAAGAGAGCGCTCCACGTCTCGTCTACGCCGCCCGAACGAGGAGAAGCAGCCGTGAGCACCCGATCGATGACTCGAGGAATCCATTGTGTACGAATTGCGGTCGCCGGGCTCGTGTCGGCAGCCTTGGCTGCGCCCGCTCGGGCCGACCACAAGGCAGTCGCCTGGCGTCACGATTTTGCCGCCGCGGTTGCCGAGTCGCGTTCGAGTCGAAAACCGCTGCTCGTCGTTGCGCATCGAATCGGCGACGCCGGCTGCGAGCCGATGGTCAAGTCGGTCTACGAGCACCGCCGCTTTCGCAAGGCCGTGCGGAACTTCGTCCCATTCGTTCTCTGCTACTTCGACGAGAGCGACGCCAGGACTGCGACGACGCGATTCGGTTTTCCGGATCCCGAGACGCTCGCACGTGCCCGCGACGACGGTCATCGGGCTTTGTTCGGACCCAACACCGCGGTCGCCGCGCCGCAGCACTTGATCCTGCACCCCGACCGAGGCGTTCTCTGGCACAGCACCTTTCAGTGCAGTTTGTCCGAACTGCTGAACGGCATGGCTCTAGCTCGGCGCGAGTTTCGGAAGAGTTCCAGGGCACGATTGCCGCGTCTGCGTGCCGACGCGTCCAGGCTGGCGAAACGGGCCGTATCCAACGCGGACGCGTTGTTTCGCCTGAGCGTGCTGGTCGCGCATGCGACCGAGGCTCAGTTTCGTGGAATCCTCCATGCGATCCAGGCGGCTCACGAGGTGTGCGAGCGGGTGCTGGCCAAGCTCGCGGCGACGCTGCCTCCGGACCAAGCGAAGAAGCGCCTGCTTGTCGCCGCTCCGATCGTCGGAAAGAAGATCGTAGATCCGCTGCTCGAGCGCTTTCGGGCGAAGCCCGAGCCGGTGACGACTCCGGGGCCGCGTCGAGCTTCCAAGCCAGGCGCACCGCCGCGGTCACTCGGAAGAGTCACGCATGTCGATGGCTGTCGTCTGCCGACGGAAATCGAGGACGCCCTTCGCGGAAAGCCAGGAAGGGTCACCGTGCTGTGGTTCTACAATCCCAAGGACGCTTCCCTCGGCAGGCAGCGCATGGCGCTTTCTGGAGTCGTCAAGGAGCTGTCGCAGCGCGGAGTTCGCTTCATCGGGCTCGCGTGCGGACTGCGGATCCCGGCGAGTGACGCGGGGCGGACGAACGGCCTTGGCTTTGCGTGCCACACGTATCGTTACCGCGCGGCGCACGCGCTCGGCGACGTCCGCTGGTTCCCCTCGGCTGTCGTGCTGGACAAGGATGGCAACGTTGCCTACCGAACGGCGCAGACGGCGACAGGTATGGCGCCTGGTTATGCGCGGTTTGCCGAAGTCGTACGGCGACTCCTCGCCGCCGACGGACGATGCGCGCGCTAGCGCGCGGGGGTTTCGCTTTTCCCAGGGGTGGCTTCGAGAGCCGGCTGCTCGACGCGTGCCTTCGGCGTTGGGATGACCGATTCAGGTTCGGCGCTATGGGAGATGGGTTTGACCGGCTGGAGAATCACGCGGCGCGTCCGGTGCACTTCGTCGATGATCGAGCCCGAGACCGGATCGCGATCGTCCGCGGACGCATCGTGTAGGATCAATAGCATCAAGGCTTGGATGCCGACGACCAGGCCTGCGATCCAGGCCGGTGTGAGCCAGGATGGCGTGTCGAGTTCGCTCAGATGTCCGAGCAGTGCCCAGCCGCCGACCGACGCCGCAAGCGCAAAAGCGCCGCAGGCAACCGCTCGCAGATTTCGCCGGCCGCTGGGTGGTGGCGCCACCGTCGCGAGGTCCTCGATGGGGCCGGTGCGCTCGGCCAGGTAGGCGATCGATTCGGGTTGGAATCCGAGCCTGGCAATCGACGCGGTGAGTGAGCCGCAGCTCGGTGCGGCGAGGAGTTCGTCGCGCACGCGCTCTGTGAGCACGCAGGCGCCGATCGAGCCTTGGCGTTCTCGTGCCAGCAGGACGTCACATTGGGTCGCAGCGATCTCGCGCAGCAACTCGATGAGGAGTTCCGCCGGGGTATCGCGGGTCCATACGAGATAGAGGTCTGCGCTGGCGTGCGTGAGCCCGGCACGCACGACCGCTGGGAGCGGCGAAGGGCGTAGCAGGCGCAGAACGCGGATGTGCCCGTATCGCTCGATCGTCCCAGCCAGGCGCTCGGCGACCGCGGGCTCGCTGGCGTTGTCGACGACGACGATCTGGATCTCGATCTCGAGTTCGGAACGGATCGAAGTCGCTGCGAGATGACAACTGTCGAGGAAGCGCTCGAGCGCATCTCCGGCGGACGACGTGGGGACGACGAGCGCGACTTGGGTCTTGGAGGGCGGCTTCATCGGGGCTCTGATCGACGGTTTCGCTGCCGGGCTTGAGACCAATCCGCCTTGGCAACGAGCCTTTCGTCTTCGTTGGAACCGGCCTGGCGCTCGGGCGTCGATGCGCGGCCACAACGAGTGCAGGAGAATCGAGATGACATCCAAACCGTTCCATTGCCTCTTGGCCGCGACGCTCGCCGTGGCCGCCGTGCCCGCGCAGACCAAGCCCGCCCCGGTTCCGCCGCGTTCGCAGAAGGGGTTCGAAGCCTACCGCCGGGTCGTGGAGGCGACGGTGGGGATGGTGCGCAACCCGGCCGCGCAGAAGCTCGCTACGGCCCGCGGTCTCCGGATCCTCGATCTCACCTGGGAGGATACGGCTCGGTTCA